>JBHHTO010000071.1:0-10451 GCA_046753425.1 Rhodothalassiaceae bacterium
TTCGCATTGCCACCGCGGGCCGCCCGCCGGAGCGGCGGATCGCGCTTGTCGAGAACATTGTTCACGACCGCCCTCAGCCCGATATTGTCGGTGAGCTGATAAGTCAGCGTCATGTTGTGGATCCGCATCGGCGGCACTTCCTTCTGGTCAGCCGGCCGCGCTTCCTCTGCTTCCTGTCTGTTGAAGACGAAGGAGCCGAGATGGCGGGTCTGCCACAGGAAGCCGAAGCGGTCATAGTCGTAGCGCAGATTGAGCTGGAACTGCAGCCGCTCGTTGAAGCGCTCGCCGGCAAGAATGTCGAGATCACCGGTACCGACCTGACGGTCGTGACGCGCCACATGGAAGAAGCTGCCGAAGACCTCAAAGCTGCCCGGGATCGAGGACACGATGTCCGAGCCCTCGAACTTGTAGGACACATTCGAGATCAGGCCCGCGAAGTTACGCACCGCAGCATTGAGAAAGCCCGTCTCCGGGTTGCGGATCTGGAACTCCGAGTCACGCTCGAACCGCGAGCACGCATCGACATTCGGGAAGTCCGTGCTGTCGAAGCAGGCATTGAGGATCTGCGTCGCGCTGAGCGTCACGATCTCGCCCTGGAGCTGGATGTCCGTCCAGTCCACCGAGAGCGTGAGGCCGGGCAGGAAGTTCGGCGTGAAGATGGTGCCGACCGTCCAGCTGTCGCTCTTCTCGTTCTTCAGATCCGGATTGCCGCCGGTGAAGCCGCGGTCCGACCGGTTGACGATCAGCGACACGAAGGTGTTGAGATCGAAGTCCGGCGGCAGGACGCCCGACGCCTTGAGCTGCGCCACCTGCGCCTCACAGTTTGCACGCCTGACCGCCGGATTGGGTCCCGCACCGATAAAGCGCGGATCGCAGGGGTCGGTCGCGAAGGTGAAGATCTGCGAGCGCGGAAGGAACAGCTCCTGCACCGCCGGAGCGCGGATGGCCGAGGTGAAGTTGCCGCGGAACATCAGGCTGTCCCCGATGAAGGGCAGGTTGAGCCGCAGCCGGCCACCGGCGGTCCAGGTGACGTCATTACCCGAACGCGAATTGTCGACAAAGCGCAGCGCACCCTCGAGCTGGAAGGAGGCGATGAAGGGCAGATCGACGCCCAGGCCCTCGCCGTTGGTGACGAGCGGGATCAGGGTCTCGCCATAGAGCTCGGTGGTGTTGAACTTGCCCGAGACATTCTGTGTCGGCGCGCTCGGATCGATGCCGATGAAGCTCGCGCGGTCGACGTTGAAGCGGGCCTGCTCGCGCCGGTGCGTGAAGCCGCCGGCAACCGAGAGCGGACCGGCGGGCAGGTCTAGAAGCTCGCCCGACATGTTCGCCTCATAGACGAGCTGGCGGATCTTCGTCGACTGGAAGTCCTGCTGCACGAGATAGGCGCGCTGTTCCGGCGTCACATTCTGGATGCCGATCGGGTTGAAGGGCACACACTCGTCGATGTCGGTCAGGTCGGGGGTATCGAAGACATCGCCAAAGACCGACTCCGGCGGATCGAGCTTGGCCCGGCAGACGATCTCGCCGGTGTCCGGATCGACCACCGCATCGAGTGCCAGCGCATAGCGCGGCCCGTTGATGCCCGACTGGCGCGTGGTCGCATTGGTCTCGCCGAAGATGAAGGACGAATCCCAGTCCCAGTTCTTGCCGAGGAACTCGAAGCTGCCCTCGAAGCCCGCGACATACCGGAACACGTCTTGGTCACGGAAGTTCGGGCTGCCCTCGACGATGTCGATGTTCGAGCGCGTGATCGGGAAGAACTGCGCATCCGTCACACCATCCCCATCCTCATCGAGATTGGGATCAAACACGCCATTGGCGATCAGCGTGTCGCGCAGCTGCTGGCTGATGAAGGGATTGTCGACGATGTTGAGGTTGATGGCTCCCTGCGAGCCCGGGGCGAAGAAATTGGTGCTCCACGGCGGCTGGTTGTTGCGATCGGCCGACTCCGACCGCGCATAGAGCGCTTCGATGATGATGCTGGTATTGTCGGCCACCTTGTAACGGCCGGTGCCGTGGATCAGCCAGCGGTCGAGCGGGCTGATGATCGAGTTGGTCTCGTCGAGACCCACCACCAACGGATTGTTGAAGCCATCGGCATCGCGCGAGAAGAAGATCGAGCGCGGCGTCCCGAGATTGGCCTCGGCCCAGGTCACGAGATTGCCGCTGGCATCAAAGACAAGCGGGTCGCCGTTTTCGTTCTGCAATGCGCCAAATCCGCTCGGCAATGCGAAACCAAGCGCATTGGTGAGCGGCATGCCGGAATTGGGCACCTGCCACACATTGCCGCTGTCAAAACACAGCACCCGGTCCGGAATGCCGTCATTGGGATCGACAATGGGCGAGCCGCTTCCACCAAGCCCGGCATCGGGATTCTCGCAGAAACCGACCTGCTGCGCGGCGATGTCGCTGTCGCGGGCATCGAACTTGCGGATCGTCGAATACTCCGCCGCCAGCGTCACATTGCCCTTGCCGTCCGCCGTGTTGGCACCCCAGAGACCACGGACGCGATAGTTCTGCGCCTCGCCCCGCTGGTCGATGCCATATTGCGTGTCCGCGGAGAAGCCCTCGAAGTCCTTCTTGAGAATCACATTGACCGTGCCGGCGATGGCATCGGTGCCGTAGATCGGCGCGCCGCCGGTGAAGATCGTCTCCACCCGCTCGACCAGCGCCGTCGGGATGATGTTGAGATCGACCTGCAGACCCGGGGCTGCGCCCGAGCCGATGCCCGGCGTGTTCTGGCCGACGGTGCGGCGGCCATTGATCAGCGTCAGCGTGCGCTGCGTGCCGAGACCGAAGGCGTTGGCGAAGTTCTGGCCGATCGACTGCGACGCCTGGCCGCCGAGATTGCTCACCGGAATACCGAAGGCCGGCACCTCGTTCAGCGCCTGCGCCACATTGTCGAAACCGCGATCATCGAGGAATTCCGAGCTGATCTCGACTGCCGGCTGGAGGGTATCGAAGCCGGCGCGCTTGATGCGCGAACCGGTGACGATGATCTCCTCAAGACCGATTTCCTCTTCTTCGTCTGCCGCCTGTTGCTGCGCCTGCGCATAGGCCGTGCTGATGCCAAGGCCGAGCACAGCCGTCGACGCCAGAAGCGCGCCGCGCAGACTCCGGATGTGATTGGTTTGCACTTTCGCTCTCCTCCCTGAATTCCTCTTCTTGCCATCGCGCGCCCATGCGCGAACGTTTACATCACATCACGCGCGAGCGAACAGAAGTGTGCCAAAACTATGATGCACTGCCTAGAGGGAATTTGGCGAAAGTTGACCAGCAATCGCCCGTGGTCGCCGTCCCGGAGAGCGCCGCTGGCCCGCTGCGCACGCGGCGGCGGGTCGTTTCCATTCTGTCAATTTATTGAAAATACGCGAGAATCAGGAGCTGCGGATGACGCGCATAGGCATCATTGCTGCCCCTTTCCCGCTGTCGGTCCCTGCCCGTTGTTTAATGGTTTCACGCGAAACTGTGTCTTGCGAGCAACAGTTGTCAGAGACTCTGACAATTCCGCGTCTGCAGGACGGGTGAGAGCATGGAGATCGTCGCCTCGAAGGGCGCCTATTTCACGGGTGCGACAAAGGACAGCCCCGTGTGGCCCTCGACCTTCATCCGCCAGCCGCCGAAGCGCCCGCGGAAGATCTCGACCGGCCCGGTCTCGTTCTCGGCGATCTTCACCCAGGGCCCGCTCGACTGGCGCCAGATCATGCCGTTGTCGAGCTTGAAGTAATATTTCGAGCGCGGATTGGGCTTCCAGATGCGAACGATGCGTGCCGAGAATCTTTCAGGGATCCCTTCGATGCGAGTCTGCTGCGGCGGAATTGCCGCCGAGCGCGTGCCGGCCGCTGTGCCCGCTCCGCTCCCCGCCGCGGCGCCAGCGCCCGGCGGCAGGGCGGGCGTGGCCCGCTCCGCGGCGACGAGATCGTCGGGCGTGCCCGAAAGCCGCCCGGTCTCGAGCTTGTAGAGCTTGAGGATCGCCTCGAAGCAGGCCAGCCGTTCGCGCGGCATGGAGAAGCGGTCGCAGGTGAGGTATTCCGCGAGATAGTCGCGGCTGAGCCGTCCCTGTGCGTGGCCGGTCGCCGAAACGAGCAGGGCCGGAACCGCAAAGACAACAGACAGGAGCACAATCCGCTTCAAAACTGAATTCCCTTCGCTGTTCGCCACACTGCGCCGCCGCTCCCCGACAGGAGCCGGCTGCGGTGACCGGGACGGAGTGTCGCGCACGCCGGCGGTGATTGACAAGCCCCCCTGTGGCAGGATTCATCGCAGGAAGGAGACGCCGATGACGGACCCCATGACAATCTCGCTGAGCCAGGCACTCGCGCAGGCGCTGGCGTTCCTCAAGCAGGGCGACCTGGTCCGCGCGCAGACCCTTCTTGAGCGGATCCTGCGCCACGCGCCGGCCCAGCCCGATGCGCTGCAGCTCATGGGGCTCGTCGCCCGCGGCAAGGGGGACAATGCGGCCGCCGTCGACTGGTTCCGGCGCTCGCTCGGCGCCAACCCGGCGCAGCCGCATGTGTGGAACAATCTCGGCAACGCGCTGGGTGCGCTCGGCCGCCATGACGCGGCCATCGAGGCCTATGAGAAAGCGCTGGAACGGCGCACCGATTACGGCGAGGCGTGGCGCAATCTCGGTCTTGCCCGGGCAGCGACCGGTGCGCATGAGGCGGCACTTGCCGCCTATGACCGCGCGGTCGCGCACCTGCCCGACTCGGCCCGGCTGCGCAATGCGCGCGCTGTCTCCCTGCACGCGCTTGAGCGCCTCGAGGAAGCGGAGACGAGCTTGCGCGAGGCGGTGCGCCTTGATCCGCGCGATCTCCGCGCGCTCAACAATCTCGGCAATGTGCTGCGCGACCTCGGCCGCGACGCGGAAGCCGCCGCGGTCTACGAGCAGGCGCTGGCGCTGGCGCCCGGGCGAGACCATCTGCGGGTGGCCCTGGCCGGCGCCTGGTTCACCGCCGGCCGTTTCGACGCCGCGGAGGCGGCATTGCGTGATGTCCTCGCCCGTGAACCGGGCAATGAGACGGCGCTGCGCGACATGGTGACGCTGCTCGTCACCGCCGGCCGCGGCGCGGACGTCCCCGACTTCTTCGAGTCTCTCCTCGGAACGGCGCCGGAGGCGCTGCCCGTCTGGCGCGCCTATGCCGAGGCCCTCTGGCACATGGAGCGTCATGCTGAGGGACTCGCCGTCGTCGAGCGCGCCGAGCGCCGTTTCGGCCGGGTGCCGGTTCTCGCCCTGTTGCGCGCCCGCCTGTTTTCGGACAGCGGCGATCCGGCGGCGGCGCTCGCGGTGCTCGATCCGGCCGCGGAGGGAGCGGATGGTCTCGCCCCGCACGCCATCATGATCGAGCGCGCACGGGCGCATCTGCGGCTCGGCGCGTTTGCCCGCGGTGCCGCGGAGCTCGAGCCGGTTGCACGGGCGGACCCGGAGGATTACGCGCTGTGGGCCTATCTCGAGCCGCTGTGGCGCCTTGCCGGCGACCCGCGTGCGGACTGGCTTCTCGACTATGAGCGCTTCATAGCACCGCTCGAGGTGCCGGTGCCGCCCGGTCACGGCAGTGTTGCGGCGTTCAATGCCGCACTCGCCGAATGCCTTGCCGCGCTGCACGTGACAAGGGCCCAGCCCCCGGACCAGACATTGCGCGGCGGCACCCAGACCTATGGCCGGCTCTTTCGCCGCAGCGAGCCCCTGATCCGGGGGCTCCGCGACGCGATCACCGAGACCATCCGGGGCTTCGTTGCGGGCCTGCCCGCGGATCCGGAGCATCCCTTCCTGCGCTACCGGCATCTCGACATCCGCTTTGCCGGCTCCTGGTCGGTGCGGCTCCACGATGAAGGCTTCCACGTCTCGCATTTCCATCCCGTGGGGTGGATCAGCTCGGCCTATTATGTCGCCCTGCCTGACTGCGTGGCCGATCCCGCGACACCCGACGGCCGGCTGCACTTCGGTGTGCCGCCCGTAGACGTGCCGGGGGCGATGGAGCCGGTGCGCGAAATTCAGCCGCGGGTCGGCACGCTTGCGCTCTTTCCCTCCTACTGCTGGCACGGTACGGTGCCCTTTTCCGCCAGGGATCCGCGTCTGACCGTCGCATTCGACGTGGCGCGGCGGGTCGCGATGCGCTAAGCGGAAGACGTCCCCTGCGAACGTTGGGGGCGGCCGCCGGCAGCAGGATGGGGATGTCAGGGATGACCGCGCGCACAGACTTGAGTCAGTCTCCGCAGGCACAGGAGGCCTATGCCGCCTTGCGTTCCGGGGACTATCGGGAGGCGCGGCGATGCCTTGAGGCATTGCTCGCCGAGGCGCCGGGGGATGCGACGCTCTCGATGGCCCATGCCACGGCGTGCCTCAATCTGGCTGACCTCGAGGCGGCGCTCGCCTCCGTCGACCAGGTGCTTGACCGGCTGCCACGGAACTTCGCTGCCCTGCTCCTCAAGGGTGACATCCTGCGCGGCCTTGGCGACGAACGCCGTGCGGCCTCCTTCTATCTGGCAGCGGTCCATGCCGCGCCACCGGAAGGGCAGCGCTCGCCCCTGGTCCAGGCCGAGATCGACCGCGCCCAGGGCCTCTATCGCGAGTCGATCGCGCATTATGCGTCCTTTCTGGAGTCGCGCCTGGATGCTGCCGGTCTTCTCACCGGGCCGGAGAACCGGCGCTATGCCGAGGCGATCGATATCCTGTTCAACCGGCGGCAAATCTATTTCCAGCAGCCCGAGTTCTTCTATTTCCCGGGACTGCCGCAGGTCCAGTTCTACGAGCGGCAGGCATTCGACTGGGTACCGGCGCTTGAAGCGCAGACCGAGTGCTTCGTGCCCGAGGCAAAAGCCATTCTTGAAGAAGACGATGGCGCCTTTCAGCCCTATCTCCACGCCAAGGCGCACACGCCACGCCTCAACCAGACGCCACTCTATGACAATGTCAACTGGAGCGCATGCTACCTCATCCGCGAAGGCGAGGTGGTGGAGGCGAATGCACGGCGCTGCCCGCGCATCATGTCGGCCCTTAAGAAGGTGCCGCTGTGTGATGTCGACGGCAAGATGCCGTCCGTCCTCTTTTCCCTCTTGCGCCCGCGGACACGCATCGAGCCGCATCACGGTCTCTTCAATACGCGGCTCATCTGCCATCTGCCGCTGATCGTCCCTGACCGCTGCTATCTGCGCGTCGGCAACGAGACGCGGGAGTGGCGGAAGGGCGAGATGCTGATCTTCGATGACAGCATCGAGCACGAGGCAGTGAACGACAGCGACGAACTGCGCGTTATCCTGCTGTTCGATATCTGGCGGCCCGAGTTCAGCGACCGCGACCGGGACTTTGTGCGATCGCTTTTTTCCGCCATCGCCGCTTATCCCGACGTCGGATAGGGCCAGATCAGATAACGCTTGCAGCCGCACATCGGAAAAAGCCGCAGGCCCGGAGGCCTGCGGCTGCGTTGTCTCTTTTCCGTCTATTTCGTCCGCTCAGAAGCCGACATTGATGCCGAAGAAGATGAAGCGGTCGATGTCGAACACGTTCGGGAAGGTGTTGCCATTGCCCGAGGGCGGGCCACCCGAGGTGTTGAGCGGCGGCGTGTTGCCAAGCAGGTTGTTGGCACCAAACCGCGCTTCGAGATTCTCCGTCACCTGATAGCGGAAGACGAGGTCGAGATAGTTCTGCCGGCCCGTCTTCTCGTCAAGGAAGGTGGCGGCATTACCGTCGATGACGGTGTTGCCGAAATACCGCCACGTTGCCGAAACCGTCAGCGCCCAGGGCGTGTTCCAGTTCACGAACAGACGGTGCCGATATTTTGGATTCGGCGTCCCGCACTGACCGGCGAACTTGCCCTTGCACTTGATCGGATCCGCACCTGGCAGAGGCGTGGTGTCAAGTGTATCGAGCACCGTTCCGACATAGTCGAAGGTCAGCGATCCGGAGTTATCAAGCCCCAGATCCGCCAGATCCAACTCATAGCGGGCCGAGATGTCGACACCCTTCGTCTCCAGGCTGGCGATATTGGTGTTTGTCGCCTGCACACCCTCGAAATTGGCGTTGTCGAGGAAGAGCGACCCGAAGCGGTCGCGAATGATCAGGCGGCAGAACCGGTCGTCACCCGTATCGAGACAGTTCTGCAGCGAGGTCTGTGGCGGAATCGTCGAGATCGTATTGTCGATCTCGATATCGAAATAGTCGACCGCCAGTGTCAGACCCGGTGCGAAGTCCGGCGTCAGCACGACACCGATGGTATAGGTATCGCCATTTTCCGCTTCAAGGAACGGATTGCCGCCCGTCGTCACATTGAACTGACCCGCCGGGTTGTCCGGGATCGAGCCGAACTGGGACTGGGTCACGCCGGTCCGGGCGCACTCCGCAAAGCTGCGCTGCGGTTCCGGCGTCGGCGTGTTCGGGTCGAAGTCACCCGCACAAGGATCGAAGAGGCCATTTGGACCCGTCGAGAGATTGAACAGACCCGTATTCTGGCCGGTGAAGAGCTCGATCACGTTCGGCGCCCGGATCGCGCGCTGGAACTGCGCCCGGACACGCACCTGCTCGTCGGGCGCCCAGGTGAGGCCGACGAACCAGGTGTCGGTATCGAAGCCGTTCTTCACATTATTGCCCTGGGTCTTGTAGTCCGACCGGCGGTAGGCGCCGCTGAAGCCCAGCTCCTTGACGAAGGGCGCGTCTTCGATCAGCGGAATCTGGGCTTCGGTGAAGACCTCCCAGACACCGAGCTGACCGGCGACCGGCAGGGTTGCGCCACCCGTACCCGTAAGACCGCGGCCACCGGGGATCTGCGAGATATCGTCCGGCTGACGGCTCAGCTTGTCGAGACGATACTCGGCACCGATCAGCATCGAGGCCCCGCTATTCGCCAGCGGTGACCGGATGCCGTAAGGCGTGAGGTCACCCTGGAAGGTACCGCCGATCACCCGCTGCTCGGTGCGACCGGTGACGATGCCGACGCCCTGGATATAGTCGACCGCCGCCTGGGTCACGCCGGTCTTGCCATCGGGCGTCCGCGTGAAGACGTCCCACGGCACGCAGCCGGCATTGCCGGAGCGGCAGACCGGATTGCCATTCCCGTCATCCACGATGAAGAGCGCGTCCTGGACACGGTTGAAGTTGAGGTCGTTCTTCGAGGTGTCGATCAGGTTGGTGCGCGCAAACTGCCCGAAGGCATCCCACTGGAAATTGTTGTCGAACGCGTCGCCCCGGAATCCGACAATCGTGCGCCAGGTCGAGATCTCGATATTGCTGACACGATTGCCGCCCTCGACATTGCGGTGGCCAAAGATGAGACTGACCTCCTCCGGCAGATCTCCGTCCTCGTCCGGCGTGCTGCAGCCGAGAAGATCGAAGAAGGTGCCGACGCCATTCCCGTTCGGCCCCAGACCCTGCTGCAGCAACGGGTTGTCGCAATTGGTCTTGAACGGCCGGAAGAAGGATGCGGACGGCGCAATCTGCGCGTCGGTCCGGTTGTTCATGAAGGAAAGGTCGGTATAGACCTCGACATTCTCGAGCGGTCCGACCTCGTCCGCAATCATGTAATGGCCGCGGGCATTGATGAGGAATCGCTCGTTCGGACGCTGGAAGAAGTTGAACGGCCCGAAATTGAAGGTCTGGTCCGGCCCGCCGACGAAGGGTACGAGCGTTCCATCCGCTTCCTGGAACACATCCGTCGGACCACCCCGATTGAAGAAGCGGCGGAAGGACGAGGAGCCGACGCAGCCAACGCCCATGAAGCTCAGCGGCCCGCTTGCCGGGCCGATGGCGCAGGCGCTGACGTCGCGATCGCGCTGCAGAATCTCGTTCTGGTTCTGGTAGCTCAGATACGCGGTGACATTGCCACGCCCGTCGTCCGTATTGGCGCCGACCAGAATCGTCGCGAACACATCGCGGCCATCAACCGCCGAACCGGCATCGGGCTGCCCGCCTGCTGCCAGCACCTGCTCCATGAACTTGTTGCTGTTGCCGGCATGATGCACGCCCACCTGGGCATCAACCTCGACACCCGAGAAGTCGCTCTTGAGGATAAAGTTGGCGACGCCGGCGAGAGCATCCGAGCCATAGACCGCCGAGGCACCACCGGTGACGATGTCCACGCGCTCGATGAGCTGGGTCGGGACGATGTCAAGATTGGGGCTCGAGGTCTCGGCCGAGCCGAAGGGCAAGCGCTTGCCGTCGATCAGCACGAGCGTGCGGATGGAACCCAAACCGCGCAGGTCGAGGGTCGAGGTGCCGGTCGCACCGTTCGAGACCTCGCTCGTCTGGCCCGGGAAGACCTGGGGCAGGATATTGAGCACGTCCTCGATCCGGATGGCACCGCGGGCATCGATCTCCGAGGCATCGAACTGCACGACCGGCACCGGCGATTCGGCCGCCGCGTTGACGAGTCGCGTGCCCGTCACGATGATCTGTTCGATCTCTTCCTCAGCCGCCGCGGTCTGCTGCTGCTGCGTCTGGGCCTGTGCGACGATCG
>JBHHTO010000072.1:0-10417 GCA_046753425.1 Rhodothalassiaceae bacterium
AGACCGATATAGTGCGCGCCGGGTGGCAGATGGTCGGCGAGCAGTTTCGCCGCCAGCCGCCCGGTGCCGCAGCCGAATTCAAGAACGACTCGTGCATGCTCGAACGCGCCCGCGCGCACCAGCTCTTCGAGCGCCGGGTCTTCATAGAAGGCCTGGCTGTCAAGACCACGGCCGAGGCGATCATAGAAGGCGCGCATCGCGGCGCGTGACAACGTCCGCACCACCCGGCTCCGCCAGCGCGCTCAGTCGACGAGTTCGATGGCGACCGCGGTCGCCTCGCCGCCGCCGATGCACAGGCTGGCGACGCCACGCCGGCCGCCATGCTTGCGCAATGCATTGATGAGGGTCACCGCGACGCGTGCACCGGAAGCGCCGATCGGATGTCCGAGCGCGCAGGCGCCGCCATGGACATTCACCTTCTCGTGCGGCAGGCCGAGTTCATGCATGGCGGCCATGGCGACGACCGCGAAGGCCTCATTGATCTCCCACAGGTCGACGTCGTCCTGTGTCCAGCCAGCCTTCTCGAGGACCTTGCGGATGGCACCGATGGGGGCGGTCGTGAACCAGCGTGGCTCCTGCGCATGGGTCGCATGCGCCTTGATCTCGGCGATGAGCGGCAGGCCACGGCGCTCGGCCTCGCTGCGCGAGGTGATGAGCAGCGCCGCCGCGCCGTCCGAGATCGAGGAAGAATTGGCCGCGGTCACCGTACCGTCCTTGGCAAAGGCGGGCCTCAGGGTCGGAATCTTCTCCGGTTTCGCCCGCGCCGGCTGCTCATCGCTCGCAACGGTCGCCGTTCCGGCACGGTTGGTAACCGTCACCGGCGCAATCTCGTCGGCAAAGGTGCCGTCCTCGCTCGCCGCGAGGGCCCGCCGCAGGCTCTCGAGCGCATAGGCATCCTGTGCCTCGCGGGTGAACTGGAAATGGCGTGCCGTGTCCTCGGCAAAGGTGCCCATCAGCCGGCCGCGGTCATAGGCATCCTCGAGACCGTCGAGGAACATGTGGTCCTTCACCTCGCCATGGCCGAGCCGGTAGCCGGAGCGCGCCTTGGCAAGGAGATAGGGCGCATTGGTCATGCTCTCCATGCCGCCGGCGACGACAATGCGGTTGCTGCCGGCAAGGATCGAATCATGTGCGAGCATCATCGCCTTCATGCCCGAGCCGCACATCTTGTTGACCGTCACCGCCCCTGTCGAATCGGGAATGCCGGCCTTCTTGGAGGCCTGCCGCGCCGGCGCCTGGCCCTGGCCGGCCGACAGGACGCAGCCCATGATCGTCTCGTCGACCGTCTCCGGCGCAAGGCCGGTCGCGTCAAGCACGGCGCCGATGGCGCTGGCGCCGAGATCGGATGCGGAGAGGTCCGAGAAGACACCCTGGAAGCCGCCCATGGGCGTGCGCGCCATGCCGGCGATGACAATCGGATCCGCCTGTGTCATGTAACATCTCCTTCGGCTTTACTCTCCCCCGGCAGCACGCTGCTGTCGCGTTGGGACCGTCCATGAAATAGGGCGCGGGGCCGACCCGGGGCAAGGGCAGAACGCGAAAAAAGGATCTGACACATGGGCGACATGGGCGCGCACGACGACACCAAGCGGCCGCGCGACTTCAGTCGCGTCGGCGCCTATCTCTTTCTCGGCCTCGTCGCCGGCGCCGCCATCGGCGGTTTCGGCTTCTATGCGCCGGTTCCCGGAGCGCTCATGGGGGGACTCGCGGGGGTCGTGCTCGCCCTCGTTCTCGACCGCCGCGCCGGTCAGTCCTGAGCCGCTGCGGCATCGCACACCGCCTCGGCCTCGATCTCGACCAGCCAGCCGGGATCGATGAGCCGCGCCACGCCGATAAAGCTGCAGGCGGGGCGGATGTCGGCAAAGATCTCGCCATGCGCCCGCGCCGCTTCCTCCCAGCGGTCGATGTCGGTCAGCATCACGCGGGTGCGGACGATATCCGAAGGCCGGGCGTCAAGCGCCCTGAGGGCGGCGATGATCTTCTCGAGGCAATAGCGTGTCTGGGCATAAAGGTCACCGGGTGCGATCGTGTTTCCGTCGCCATCGACCGGGGCGGTGCCGGACACGAGGATCCGGTCCCCGACAGCGAGCGCGCGCGAATAGCCGACCCGGGCCTCGAAGGGAGAGGGGGAGGCGATGCGCCGCCGCCCGGTGCTCATTCCGCCGCCTCGCGCCGCGCCGCCGCCCAGCGCGCCTTGAGGATATCGGAGGTGAGCCGCGAGCCGTCCGGGCTCCAGCCCGGCGGTCCGAAAAGATAGCCGGCAAGCTCGCGCAGGCTGCGAGCGCGGAGAAGATCGCGCAGGATGCCGATCCATTCGTGAAAGGCCACCTTCAATGGATTGAAGGTGCCGAGCTGGCGCACGATGCCGTAGCGGCAGGGCTCGGCCTCGTCTTCGGGCACGAAGGTGCCAAAAAGCCGGTCCCAGATGATCAGCGTGCCGGCATAGTTGGAATCGAGATAGCGCGGATTGGTGGCGTGATGCACGCGGTGGTGCGAGGGCGTGTTGAAGACGGCCTCGAACCAGCGCGGCAGGCGGCCGATGGTCTCGGTGTGGATCCAGAACTGGTAGATCAGGTTGAGCGCCGCCACGAAGGCAATGAGCAGCGGATGGAATCCGATGACGAAGAGCGGCAGCCGGAAGACGAAATTGACCGCCAGCAGTCCGGTCCAGGTCTGCCGCAGCGCGGTCGAGAGATTGTAGTGCTGCGAGGAGTGGTGGATGACGTGCGCCGCCCAGAACCAGCGGATGCGATGGCCCGCCCGGTGCACGGCATAATAGGCAAGGTCCTCGCCGAGAAAGGCGAGGACGATGGCCCACCAGGAAAAACCGATGTCGAACAGGCGGTAATTGTCCCACACCCAGAGCCCGATCGCGAGCACGATACCGCGCGTCAGCAGGCCCGCGAACTGGCTGCCGAGCCCCATGACGAGGCTCGTCGCCGTATCCTTCGGTTCATAGCGGGCGCGACCGGTGAGGCGGCCGTAGACCATCTCGAGAAGGATGAGGGCAACGAAGGCCGGAATGGCATAGAGAATGGGATTCGGCAGGTTCATCGCTCATACCCCTTGCAGCGCATCCCCGGTGCGGCGCCTTGCCAGGGCCTCGAGGCGCGCCTGCCAGCGCTCCGCCTCGCGCCCGTCGAGTCGCAGCCGCACCCGCGGCAGCACCAGATCGTCGAGCCGGACATCAAGGCGACCGTCCTGGCCAAGCACCGTCGAGGTCACGCTCCCGGGGGCAAGGCGCCGGGTGACGAAGGCATCGCCATGGGCGACGACGAGTCCCGCCGCCGGTTCCGGTCCGGCGATTGCAATGAGCGCGGCACGGCCGTCCGCGTCGACGGCGACCGCGTCTATCTCGTCGTTCCAGAAATCGGTGCGATAACGCTCGGCAGCGCGCGCGGCGTCTTCGATCCGTGCCTGTCGCCAGCCGCCCAGCCACCAGTTGAGAAGGACGAGAAGGGCGACGGCGAGAAAGGAGCCGAGCGCGATGAGGGGGTTGTCCATCCCGGTCCAGGCCTGCTGCGAATGACGACGGTCTGGATTCCATTCTAGCAGGCAGCCTTCGGGCTGGCGAGTACCGGGATCGGGAGCCGGTCAAGAAAAGGTGAACGGAGAGGGACTTGAGCGTTCTTGCCCGGGCGCGGGTGCGCCGCTACATGATCGGGGATCGTGGAATGTACAGTCGAGGGGTGTTGATGAGTTTCGCCAACGAGGACGCCGTCAAGGCCTATTACGGCCAGGAGCTGCAGTCGAGCGCCGACCTCAAGACCAGTGCCTGTTGTCCGGTGGATGCCATGCCGCGCCATCTCGCGCGGTTGCTCGACAATGTCCATCCCGTGGTGCGCGAGCGCTTCTACGGCTGTGGCTCGCCTATTCCGCCGCTGCTCGAGGGGGCGCGTGTCCTCGATCTCGGCTGCGGCAGCGGACGCGACTCCTTCCTGCTCTCGCAACTCGTCGGCCCCGAGGGAGAGGTCGTCGGCGTCGACATGACCGACGAGCAGCTTCACGTCGCCAAGCATCATGTCGCCTGGCACATGGACCGCTTCGGCTATACGGTGCCCAATGTGCACTTTCTCAAGGGCTATATCGAGGATCTCGCGGCGCTCGGGCTCGAGGACGCAAGCTTCGATGTCGTGGTTTCGAACTGCGTGATCAACCTGTCATCGGACAAGGAGCGCGTGTTCTCGGAGATTTTCCGCGTCCTCAAGCCCGGTGGCGAGCTTTTGTTTTCCGACATCTTCGCCGGCCGGCGCATCCCCGAGGCCCTGACCCGGGACCGCGTGCTCGTCGGCGAGTGCCTGGGCGGCGCGCTCTACACCGAGGATTTCCGGCGCCTGATGCGCCGCATCGGCTGCCTCGACTACCGCATCCTGAGCCGCAGCCCGGTCACGCTCGAGGATGAGGAGATCCGGAAGAAGGCGGGGATGATCGACTTTTACTCGATGACGATCAGGGCCTTCCGGCTGCCACTTGAAGATATTTGTGAGAATTACGGTCAGGTCGCCTGGTACAAGGGAACGATCCCGGAGCACCCGCACGAATTCGCGCTCGATGACCATCATCTGTTCCGCACCGGGCTGCCGCTGCCGGTGTGCGGGAACACGGCGATGATGCTCGAGGACACGCGCTATCGGCCGCATTTCCGCGTCGCGGGCGACCGGTCCGTGCATTACGGGCCCTTCGACTGCACGGCGCCGGGCGGCGAGCCGCACAAGGACATCGGCAGTTGCTGCTGAGCGCCGGCGCCGGCGGATGGCTCAGTTCGCCTCGACCGGATGGGTGCGCTTGAAGTCCGCGATATAGTCGCGGCAAAGCGGCACCGTGTCCTGGCTCGGGGCAAGCTGATACTGTCCGACCGCCATGCCGCCGCGGCGGAAGGCGGTTTCCGAGGAGGCGAGATAGAAATCCCACATGCGGCAGAAGCGCGCGTCGTAAAGCGCCGCCGCGCGGTCCCAGGCGGCGCGGAAGCGCGACCGCCAATGCCTGAGCGTCTCGGCATAGTGCAGGCGCCAGACCTCGAGATCGGTAAGCAGCAGGCCCGAGCGCTCGACCGCGGGCAGGACCTCGCTCGAGGCCGGGATATAGCCGCCGGGGAAAATGTATTTGGCAATCCAGGGATTGGTCGGCGCCGGGCCGGTCATGCGGATGATACTGTGGACGAGGGCGACGCCGCGATCGCTCAGCCGGTCGCGTATGGTGCGAAAGAAGCGGCCATAGTCCCTGAGACCGACATGCTCGAACATGCCCACCGAGACGATGCGATCGAACTCGCCATCGACGGTGCGGTAATCCTCGAGACGAACCTCGATCTGTCGGTCGAGCCCCGCCTCGGCGGCGCGGCGGCGGGCGATCGCTGCCTGGTGTTCGGACAGCGTGATGCCGACCACGCGGGCGCCGCAGCGCCGTGCGAGATAGAGCGCCATGCCGCCCCAGCCGCAGCCGATGTCGAGCACGCGCATGCCCGGCTCGACGAGCAGCTTGGCGGCGATGTGGCGCTTCTTCTGCTCCTGCGCCCGCTCGAGGCTGTCGCCCTCGCGCTCGAAATAGGCGCAGGAATACTGCTTGTCGGCATCGAGAAAGAGCTCATAGAGCTGGTCCGAGAGATCGTAATGATGCGCCACATTGCGCCGCGCCCGCGGGATCGGGTTCCAGCTCGTGATCGTGCGCAGCACGTGACGTGTTCCGGCGAGGACGTGCTGCAGCCATTGATCGGGCATCCGACCGGGTCCGAGATTGCCGATGAGCAGGTCGAGAAGGTCGCGGATATCGCCTTCCTCGACCACGAGCCCGCCATCCATATAGGCTTCGCCGGGCGCCAATTCGGGGTTGATCAGAAGCCGCCGCGCCGTCGCGCGGTCGCGGATTCGGATGGCGACCCTGTCGCCGCATCCATCGCCGTAGCGCCGCTCGCGCCCGCGCCAGTCACGAACGACGAGATCGCCCTTGCGAACGATCCGGCGAAGCATGGTGTCGAGGCCCATTGCACCCTCCTTCGTACCCGAAGGACGCTGCGATTATGGACCCGTTTCAAACACAGGCAAAGAGGATTGCGCTGTGCGGGTTGACGCAGGGAAAAAAGGCGATCCCGAAGGATCGCCTCTTTCACGTTCAGAAAGTGCGGCGCCGCGCCAGGCTCAATCCGCGTCGGAGGCGGTATCCCCGGCGGCCGAATCGTCGCTGGCGGCCGCGGTCATGCCGGCACGGGCGCTTTCCTCGAGCAGGTCGGCGACCAGCTTGTCGGCGTCAACCGCCTCTTCCTCGGCCGCTTCGGCCGCAGCCGCGGCTTCCCCGGGCTCGGTCGCCACGGCGCCGCCGATCGCCCACTGCTGCTCGGCTTCGGCCTCGGAGCGGGCGACATTCACCTTGATGAGGAGGGCCACCTCGGGGTGGAGCCGCACCTTCACCTCGTGGATGCCGATCTCCTTGATCGGGCGGCTGAGCTCGACCTGCGAGCGACCCACCGCATAGCCGGCCTCCTTGAGGCTCTCGGCGATGTCGCGGGCACTGGCCGAGCCATAGAGTTGCCCGGACTCGCCGGCCTGGCGCACGAGCACGAGGCGCAGGCCTTCCATCTTCGCGGCCACCGCTTCGGCCTCCCGGCGGCGCTCGAGATTCTGCGCCTCGATCTCCTTGCGCCGGGCTTCGAAGAACTTCCGGTTTTCCTCGGTCGCGCGCAGGGCCTTCTTCTGCGGCAGCAGATAGTTGCGCGCATAGCCGGGCTTGACGTTGACGATGTCGCCCATCTGTCCGAGATGGGGAACGCGTTCGAGAAGGATGAGTTCCATGGCGCGATCCCCCTATTTCACGACGAAGGGCAGGAGGGCGAGATTGCGCGCCCGCTTGATCGCTCGCGCAAGCTCACGCTGCTTCTTTGCCGAGACGGCGGTGATGCGGGCGGGCACGATCTTGCCACGCTCGGAAATGAAGCGCTGCAGGAGCTTGACGTCCTTGTAGTCGATCTTCGGCGCGTTCGGCCCCGAGAAGGGGCAGCTCTTGCGGCGGCGGAAGAAGGGGCGGCGAACAGGTGCAGCCATGATCAGGCCCTCCTCTCGCGACGGCCACCACGGCGGTCGCCGCGCTCGGCCTTGGCGCGCATGAAGATCGACGGGCCTTCCTCGAGCTCGTCCACGCGCACGGTCATGAAACGGATGATGTCCTCGTTGAGACGGGCCTGTCGCTCCATCTCGCTGATCGCCTCCGGTGCCGCATCGATATTGAGCAGCACATAATGCCCCTTGCGGTTCTTCTTGATGCGGTAGGCGAGGGGACGCAGTCCCCAGTATTCGTTCTTGGCGACCCGTCCGCCGCCGTCCTCGATGATCTTCGTCAGATCATTGGTCAGGGTCTCCACCTGCGCCGCGCTCACATCCTGGCGCGCGATGAAGACATGCTCGTAATAGGGCATCTCTTGCTCCTTGCCGATCGTCCACCGGGCGCGATGCTCCGGCGTCTCCGGCCCTCTTCAACGAAACGAGCCGGGATCGCGCACCCCGGCTCAGGTGCGCCGCTCTATAACGCCCAATGCCGCCGCGTGCAAGAGGGATCGGCGCCTTGCGGCAGGGCCCGGCTTGCCTTCTTTCCGGCAAGCCGCTATCCCCGGCCCCACGCGCCCCTGATCGCAGATGGGAGGATCGCATGAGCCGGGCACTCGTCTTTCCCGGGCAGGGAAGCCAGAAGGTGGGCATGGGCAAGGAGTTGGCGGAGGCCTTTGCGACGGCACGTGAGGTCTTTGAGGAGGTCGACGACGCCCTGTCGCAATCGCTTTCGCGGCTCATGTTCGAGGGACCCGAGGAGGAGCTGCGCCTGACCGAAAACGCGCAGCCGGCGCTGATGGCGGTGTCGCTCGCCGTGATGCGCACGCTGGCTGCCGACGGCTACAGCGTGGAGAGACTGGCCAGCCATGTCGCCGGCCATTCGCTTGGCGAGTATTCGGCCCTCTGTGCGGCGGGCGCCTTTTCGCTTGCCGACACGGCGCGCCTTCTCAAGCGGCGTGGCCTCGCCATGCAGCGCGCGGTTCCCGTCGGCGAGGGGGCAATGGCGGCTATTCTCGGCCTCGTTATCGAGGCGGTCGAGGAGATCGCCTCGGAAGCCGCGGGTGGCGACGCCATCTGTGCCGCGGCGAACGACAACGCGCCGGGCCAGGTGGTCGTCTCCGGCCATGCCGCCGCGGTCGAACGCGCCATCGCGCTGGCGAAGGCGCGCGGCGCAAGGCGCGCGATGCCGCTGCCGGTCTCGGCCCCGTTCCATTGCGCGCTGATGAAGCCGGCCGCCGACGAGATGCGCGAGGCGCTGGCCGAAGCGGCGATGGCGGCACCGGCTGTGCCGGTGATCAGCAATGTCAGTGCCGCACCCGAGCGCGAACCCGAGCGCATCCGCCGCCTACTCGTCGAGCAGGTGACGGCGCGGGTGCGCTGGCGCGAGAGCGTGCTCGGCTTTCGCGGTCTCGGCATCGATGCGGTGAGCGAAATCGGCGCCGGCAAGGTGCTCACCGGTCTGGTGCGGCGTATCGATCCCGATCTCGCGGTCGCGTCGGTCGAGACGCCGGCCGATATCGAGGCCTTCGTCGCCGCCTTGTAGGACACTCACGCAGGGAGAGGAATTGCATGTTCAGCCTCAAGGGACGCCACGCACTAGTCACCGGCGCCTCCGGCGGCATCGGTCGCGCCATCGCCACGGCCCTGCACCGGGCCGGCGCCAGCGTCGCCCTGTCGGGAACCCGGGCGGAGGCGCTCGCCGCGCTCGCCGCGGAGCTCGGCGACGATGCCCATGTGGTGCCCGCCGATCTCGCCGATCGCGACAGCGTCGAGGCGCTGCCCGCCGCCGCCAGCGACGCCATGGGCGGGCTCGACATTCTGGTCAACAATGCCGGCATCACCCGCGACCAGCTTCTCCTCCGGATGAAGGACGGGGACTGGGAACAGGTGATGCGGGTCAATCTCGAATCCGTGTTCCGGCTCTCGCGGGCGGTGCTGCGCGGCATGATGAGGGCGCGCTTCGGACGCATCATCTCGATCACCTCGATCGTCGGCGTCACCGGTAATCCGGGACAGACCAACTATGCCGCCGCCAAGGCGGGCATGATCGGCTTCTCGAAGTCGCTGGCGCAGGAGGTGGCGGCACGCGGCATCACGGTCAACTGCGTCGCACCCGGCTTCATCGCCTCGCCGATGACCGGGGCGCTCGACGATGCGCAGCGGGAGCGCTTGCTTGGCGCGATCCCCGCGGGGCGGCTCGGCAGCGGTGACGACGTCGCCGCCGCGGTGGTCTATCTTGCGAGCGACGAGGCCGCCTATGTGACGGGACAGACATTGCATGTGAATGGCGGCATGGCCATGATATGAAGCGGAGGCGCTCGCGCCGGCGGGGCGTCATCTCGCGGCTTTTCAATGGGTGGCAACTGTGTTAGAGCCGTGCCGCTCGAAAAGGGCACGACCGGTCTGGGAGACGTATCCCGGTGTCTGGGGGTCCTCGGGGATCCTGATACCGATAAAAGGACGAATTGAACCCACAGCAAGGGAAGATGGGAATGAGCGATACTGCCGAACGCGTGAAGAAGATCGTCGTCGAGCATTTGACCGTCGACGAGGCGAAGGTGACCGACAATGCGAGCTTCATCGACGATCTCGGGGCCGACAGCCTTGATACAGTCGAACTCGTGATGGCCTTCGAGGAAGAATTCGGCATCGAGATCCCGGACGACGCCGCGGACAAGATCCAGACCGTGCGCGACGCAATCGATTACATCGACCAGAACAGCTAGGGTCGCGAGAGCCATCGGCCTGTCTCGGACAATCGCGGCGACGGGCTCGCATATGCCCCCGTCGCCGCTGGCTTTGAGCGGGAAGGGGGATGGATCAGTCAAGGGGTCGAAAGATGAGACGAGTCGTCGTAACCGGTCTCGGGATGGTCACGCCGCTCGCCGACGGCGTCGAGGAAAGCTGGTCGCGGCTGATCGCCGGCAAATCCGGCGCCGGGCCGATCACCCGCTTCGACGCCAGCGACTGGGTGGCGCGCGTCGCCTGCGAGGTGCCGCTCGGTGACGGCAGCGACGGCAGCTTTTGCGCCGACAAGTACATGGACCCCAAGGAGCGGCGGCGCGTCGACGACTTCATCCTCTATGGTATCGCGGCCGCGAGCCAGGCGGTCGCCGACGCCGGCTGGACCGATCTCAGCGACGAGGAAGGTGAGCGTACCGGCGTCATGATCGGCTCCGGCATCGGTGGCCTTCCCGGTATTGCCGAAGCCTCGGTGCTCCTGCACGAGCGCGGGCCGCGCCGGGTCTCGCCGCACTTCATTCCCGGACGGCTGATCAATCTCGTCTCCGGCCACGTCTCGATCCGCTATCGCTTCCGCGGTCCCAACCATGCCGTGGTGACCGCCTGCTCGACCGGCGCCCACGCCATCGGCGACGCGGCGC
>JBHHTO010000073.1:0-10323 GCA_046753425.1 Rhodothalassiaceae bacterium
GTGGCATCCCCCGCCCCTGCTCCGGCTGCGGCTCCCGCGCAGGCGGACGAGCGGGCGCGTTACGGTCTGCGCGAGAGCAAGCGCAAAGAGCCGAAGACAATGGAGATTGTCATCGTCGCCGCGCACCCGGGCCGCGATGGACACTGGATCTTCGAAAGCGCCGACGGCCAGGTCTGGGAGCAGAAGGACCGCATCCGCGTCCGCCTGACCCGCCTTCCCGTGCCGGGCCGGATCGAGAAGAGCTTCTTTGGCAGCTACTTCCTCGACCTCGAGGGAATCGCCGCCGACATCCGGGTGCGGCGCAGGAAATGACCCTGCGGTGCCGGCCCGGTCCGGGCTCGTGAAAAATTCGACAAAAATCCCGCGAATCGCGTTTTAGGGTTACGAATTCTTAACCTTCGGGATATTAACCTTCGTTAATGGAGGATGAGGGTCAACGCCCCCAGACGATCGACACACCGCCGCGCCGGGCCGAAGTCGCCCCCGGAGCGCGCCATGGAGGAGAAGCCGCCATGCGGGTATTGCTGATTGAGGATGACGTCTCGACGGCACGCAGCATCGAACTCATGCTGACCAGCGAGCGTTTCAATGTCTATGCGACCGACCTCGGGGAGGAAGGTCTCGATCTCGGCAAGCTCTACGACTATGACATGATCATCCTCGACCTCAATCTTCCCGACATGCACGGCTTCGACGTCCTCAAGCGCCTGCGCCTGTCGAAGATCAGCACCCCGATCCTGATCCTGTCCGGGCTGTCGGACATGGAGGACAAGGTGAAGGCGCTCGGTTTCGGCGCCGACGACTATCTGACCAAGCCCTTCCACAAGGAGGAGCTGGTTGCCCGCATCCACGCCATCGTGCGGCGCTCGAAGGGGCATTCGCAGTCGGTGATCCGCACCGGCAAGCTCGCCGTCAATCTCGACACCAAGACGGTCGAGGTCGACGGCCAGCGGGTGCATCTGACCGGCAAGGAATATGCGATGCTCGAGCTGCTCTCGCTCAGGAAGGGCACGACTCTGACCAAGGAGATGTTCCTCAATCACCTCTATGGCGGCATCGACGAGCCGGAGCTCAAGATCATCGACGTCTTCATCTGCAAGCTGAGAAAGAAGCTCGCCTCGGCCACCGGCGGCGAGAATTATATCGAGACCGTCTGGGGGCGCGGCTATGTGCTGCGCGACCCTGAGGAAGAGGCGGAGAAGGCGGAAAAGGCGACCGCGCTCGCGAGCTGAGCGGCAAAGGCGCCCGTTTCCGGGAATTGAGAGCGGCGGCCCACCCTGTGAGCCGCCGCCCTTTCCTTGATCCGCAGATGGAGCGGCTCGCGTTTCAGGCGGCCTCGCCCCCGCTTGTAGCCTCCGCCGGCTTGTAGACGAGCGCGAGCACGATTCCCGCGATGAGCCACATGACGAAGCTCACCACACCGCTCAGAAAGGCGGTCCCGGTCGGGACCGCGGCAAGATGGACGCCCCAGGTGAAGTCGACCGCACCGAGCAGCAGCCCGGCGAGCACGCCGAAGCGGACCCCTTCGCCAACGCCCTTGTTCTCGTAGCCCTTGACGAACAGGATCGCCACCATGACGACCTGCAGCAGATAGCCGAGATAGGCCCAGATGCCCGGCTCGGCCCCCTCACCACCCATGAGCTGCCCGAAGACCGCGAATTGCTCCGCGAACAGCATCTCGTAGAACAGCATGGCAAGCACGAAGAGTACGATATAGGCGGCGACGATCGCCGCAATCAGACGCGGGATATTCATGGAGGCCTCCCCTTTTATCCCCTTGAGATGCCGGCGAGATGTCCCGCCGGCATGGGCGAAGTCTACACCGAATCGGGTGCGCCTCCAAATCCCGCTCCGGCGCTGTCCCCCATCCTCTGTAGCTGCCTCGCCTAGAGGGTGATCCGCAGGCCCCCCTGCACCCAGCGCCCGGCTGCTGGGAGCCCGGCCTGCGGCTCGATGGCCCGGTCGGTCAGATTGTCGATGCGCACATAAAGCTCGCTTCCGGCGAGTCGTGGCAGCAGGTGACCGAGCGCATGGGAAAGGCGCAGATTGAGGCTGGTCGAGACCCTGAGCGGCACCAGAATGTCCGCCGGGTCGAGAGAAAAGGCGCGGCCGCGATGCACGATTTCGAGCCGGCCCGCAAGACCGGAAGCGGTGCGGTGCGCGAGCGCCGCGCGGGCGAGAAGGCGGGGTTTTTCGGCGAGCGGCATCCGGGGGTCGGCCGCGTTGCGGCGGCCGCGCGTGTTCATCCAGGTGGCATGGCCCTCGAGCGTGGTGCGGGATCCGATCATGAGCGTGCCGGTGAGCTCCACGCCGAGCGTGCGGCTGCCGGCGAGATTGATGCGCTGGCGCAGGCTGCGGCCATCGACGCTCACCCTGCGCTGGTCGATGCCGTCGTCGACGAAACGGGCGAAGGGAGACAGCGAGACGCTGCCGGTCGACCAATGTCCTTCCAGCGAAAGTTCCGCAAGCATCGCCGACTCCGGTCGCAGCCCGGGATTGACCAGGAAGCGGTTGAGCGCGGTGCCAAACAGCTCGCGCATGGTCGGAAAGCGCGTCTTGCGCCCGAAGGCGAGGCCAAGGGTCCAGTCCGATGCCAGCCTCTGCCGGGCACCGATGGCCAGCGTCCAGGTGGCGAAGTCACCGACCGGCGGCTTGTCACCGGTCCGCGGTGCGCCCATGAGATCGAGGCCGGCGCCAACCGACAGGTCGAACCCCTCCCCCCGGGAAAGCTCGACCTCGAGCCCCTGGCTCAGCGTCCATTGGCGGAAGCGCAAGGCCTGCGGCGGCGCATCCGCCGGCTCGTTTTGCTGGTCGTGCGTCGAAATCAGGCCGTTGACGGCATAGAGCAGCCGCCCGAATGCAAAGTCCCGGCTTGCGATGAGCCGCGCACCATAGGTCATATTGTCGTCTCTCTGGCGTTCCTCGAGGTCGACAAGCGCGAGCCAGCGAAAGCTGTCGATCGTCTGCCCAAAGGACTGCGCCCACAGGCTCGCCTTCCAGAGAATTCCGCCCGTGGCCTCGCCGTCTCCCGCAAGGATCCCCATCCTGAGACGCCAGTCGGGATAGCGCCAGAAGCGGGCGTCTTCGGGCGGCACATGGCCCTCCGGCGCAACGCCCTTCTCACCACCGACGACAAGCACGCTTGCCGACAGCGCGCCGCCGTCGGCGCGCCGGTGCTCGGCCCGCGCATAAAGCTGGCCCGCGCGCGCGTCCGTGTTGCTGCGCCGTCGCGAGCCCTCCTGGTTGAAGGGGAGCAAGGCGCCCGAGGCGAGCGGCACGTCGCCATGACGGTGGTAGCCGGCACCGATCACGAAACCGGTGTCACCGCTCGCGAAGCCTGTCCGGCCGTCGATGTCGAGACGTCCTGCACTCCCGCCCCCGACGGCAAGAAACGGCCCCCCCATGCCGTCGAGTGCCGAGCGGGTGATGACATTGACTGCACCGCCGATGACATTGGCGCCGTATTCCGCCGGCGCCACACCGCACACGACACCAAGGCGGGCGATCGCCGCCGCCGGAACGAGGGAGAGATCGATCCGGTTGTCCCAGGGCACATTGAGAAGCGCGCCGTCAAGGAAGACGGCGACCTGCCGCTCCCCCGCATTGCGCAGGAAGACGAGCCTCTCGCCGCGGGAATTGGTCTGGATGTTCGCGGCCGGCACGAGTCCGAGCAGCGCATCGACGCCCGCGGCATCGAGCGCCTCAAGTTCGGCAGCATCGATCCGTGTGCGGGGTGCCAGCGGCTCGCGCCCACCGCGGCGGCCGGTGACCGTGATCTCGCTGAGCGGACCGAGCACCGGTCCGGCCGGTGGCGATGCCGGCGCGGCCACAGCGAGGCCAAGGGTGAAGATCCACCCGGAGCAAGACGCAAACGTCGCTGCGACAAGTCCCACCCTGCGCATGCTGTCTCCCCGCTGCGGCCCGCCGCCCCAGCCGCACGCGGAACGGAGAGGCGGAGCCAATGTCTATCCACGGGGATGGTGCGCGGCAAGCCGCGAAGCGCAACGGGATCGTTGCAATCGCCCGCAAAGCCCCCTATGTGAGCCGTGCAAGAGGTTGGAATCGCGACGATCCGGAAGGCGAACGTGGCAGACGAGACGACGCTTTCGCATCTCCGCAGGCTCGAGGCGGAGAGCATCCATATCCTGCGCGAGGTGGTGGCGGAATGCCGCAATCCGGTGATGCTGTTCTCCATCGGCAAGGACTCGATGGTAATGCTGCATCTGGCGCGCAAGGCCTTTCACCCCGCGCCCCTGCCCTTCCCCGTGCTGCATGTCGACACGACCTGGAAGTTCCGCGACATGATCGCCTTCCGCGACCGCATCGCGCGTGAATGGGGCCTTGATCTCATCGTCCATGTGAACGAGGACGGCGTGCGTCAGGGGGTCGGGCCGATCAGCCACGGTTCGGCGGTGCATACGGAGATCATGAAGACCGTCGCGCTCAAGCAGGCGCTCGAGAAATACGGTTTCGACGCCGCCTTCGGTGGTGCCCGGCGCGACGAGGAAAAGTCGCGGGCGAAGGAGCGCATCTTCTCCTTCCGCACCGCGCAGCACCGCTGGGATCCGAAGAACCAGCGCCCCGAACTGTGGCGCATCTACAACGCCCGCATCCACAAGGGCGAGAGCATCCGCGTCTTTCCGCTGTCGAACTGGACCGAGCTCGACGTGTGGCAGTACATCTATCAGGAGAATATCCCCATCGTGCCGCTCTATTTCGCGCAGGAACGTCCGGTGGTGGAGCGTGACGGCACATTGATCATGGTCGATGACGACCGGCTGCCGCTCGAGCCCGGCGAGGTGCCCGAAATGCGGCTCATCCGCTTCCGCACGCTGGGCTGCTACCCGCTCACCGGTGCCATCGAGTCCGACGCCCGCGATCTCGCCGGGGTGCTGCAGGAAATGCTCATCACCCGCACCTCCGAGCGCCAGGGGCGGGTCATCGACCGCGACCATGGCGCCTCGATGGAAAAGAAGAAGCAGGAGGGCTATTTCTGATGCACGAGCCCCTGCCCGGAGCCGCGGCCGCGGACGTCACCGCCTATCTCAGGGACCAGGAGCGAAAGGATCTTCTGCGCTTCATCACCTGTGGCAGCGTCGATGACGGCAAGTCGACGCTGATCGGTCGCCTGCTTTACGATTCGAAGCTGATCTTCGAGGATCAGCTCGCCGCGCTCGAGGCCGACAGCAGGAAGGCCGGCACCGCCGGCAAGGCCATCGACTTCGCGCTGCTCCTCGACGGGCTCGAGGCCGAACGCGAGCAGGGCATCACGATCGATGTCGCCTATCGCTTCTTCGCCACCGACAAGCGCCGCTTCATCGTCGCCGACACGCCCGGCCACGAGCAGTATACGCGCAACATGGCGACCGGCGCCTCGACCGCCGACCTTGCGGTCATCCTCGTCGATGCCCGCAAGGGCGTCCTGACGCAGACCCGGCGCCACAGCTATATTTGCTCGCTCCTTGGCATCCGGCAGGTCGTCCTCGCCGTCAACAAGATGGACCTCGTCGACTTCTCGGAAAGCGTCTTTGCCGATATCCGTGCGGAATACGAGGCGTTCGCCCGCTCGATCGGCTATGACGCAGTGACCTGCATCCCGCTTTCGGCGCTCGAGGGCGACAATGTGATGACGCGCTCGGAGCGCATGGCCTGGCATGACGGGCCGAGCCTGCTCGAAGCGCTCGAGACCGCCGAGGCCGGCGACGAGGACGTCGAGGGACCGTTCCGCTTCCCGGTGCAGTGGGTCAACCGGCCGAACCAGCACTTCCGCGGCTTCGCCGGAACCATCGCCGGCGGGCGGGTCGCTGTCGGCGACGAGATCGTGGTCCTCCCTTCGGGGCGGACGAGCCGCATCGCCGAGATCGTCACCTTCGATGGCGACCGCGAAAGCGCCCGGGCCGGTGAGGCGGTGACCCTGCGGCTTGCCGACGAGATCGACGTCTCGCGCGGCGATCTCATCTGTCACGCCGATGACCGCGCCGGTCTCTCGGACCAGTTCGAGTCGAAGATCGTGTGGATGTCCGACGAGCCGCTGATGCCGGGCCGCCCCTATCTCTTCAAGGGCGCGGCGGGAACCGCGACCATGCTCGTCACGCGGCTCAAATATGCGGTCAATGTCAACACGCTCGAGCATGTCGCGGCAAAGACGCTCGATCTCAACGGCATCGGGGTGGCCAATCTGAGCCTCGACCGCCAGATCGCCTTCGACCCCTATGCCGCGAACCGGCACACCGGCAGCTTCATCATCATCGACAAGCTCACGAACGCCACCGTCGGCGCCGGCATGATCGATTTCGGCCTCAGGCGCGCGACCAACATCCACTGGCAGGCGATGGACGTCGACAAGACGGCACGGGCGGCGCTCAAGGGGCAGAAGCCTGCGGTGCTCTGGTTCACCGGGCTCTCTGGCTCCGGCAAGTCGACCATCGCCAATCTGGTCGAAAAGCAGCTCCACGCGATGGGGCGCCACACCTATATGCTCGACGGCGACAATGTCCGTCATGGTCTCAACAAGGACCTCGGCTTCACCGAGGAAGACCGGGTCGAGAATATCCGCCGCGTGGCTGAGGTCGCGAAGCTGATGGCCGACGCCGGGCTCATCGTCCTCGTCTCCTTCATCTCGCCCTTCCGCTCCGAGCGCCGGATGGCACGCGAGCTGATGCCCGAGGGTGAGTTCTGCGAGGTCTTCGTCGATACGCCGCTCGAGATTTGCGAGCAACGCGACCCCAAGGGCCTCTACAAGAAGGCACGCGAGGGGGCGATCCGCAATTTCACCGGCATCGACAGCCCCTATGAGCCGCCCGAGAATGCCGAGGTCGTGCTCAAGACGGCGGAATTGTCGCCCGAGGAAAGCGCCGAACGCATCGTCGAGTTCCTCGCCCGCCGCATGGCGTGATCCGCAAGGCAGCGGGAGCGATCGCCGACCGGCCGTCAGGCGCGAGCGAGCGAATCGTCCTCCTGGTGGCGCGGCGCCAGCGGCAGGCGAACCGTAAAACGGCTCCCCTTGCCCGGCGTCGACTCGAGTGTGACGCTGCCCCCCTGGATTTCGGCAAGCCGACGCACCAGCGCGAGGCCAAGGCCGACACCGCTGCCCTCGCGGGCAAAGCCGGAATCGACCTGCTGGAAGGGCTCGAAGACGCTTTCCGCATGCTCAGGCGCTATGCCGATGCCGCTGTCCTCGACCGCAAGCGTGCCGCAATCGCCGTCGACGTCACAAACGATCCGGATCGTGCCGCCAGCACGGGTGAACTTGATGGCGTTGCCGAGAAGATTGAACAGGATCTGCCTGAGGCTTCGCGGATCGGCACAGACGATCGCCGGCATGGCGACGTCGATGCTGAGCGTGAGCTCCGCACTCTCGGCCTCGGGCCGCATCTGCGCCACCACCTCCTCGGCGAAGGTGGCGAGGTCCACCGGCTGTTCCTCGAGCAGGCGCTGGCCGGTGTCGATCCGGGTCAGGTCCAGGATGTCGGTGATGAGGCCGAGAAGGTGGCAGCCGCTCTTAAGGATATAGTTCGCATATTCCCGGATCTTGTCATCGGGCGTTGCCGTCTCCGGATCACCGAGCAGCTCGGCAAAGCCGATGATGCTGTTGAGGGGGGTCCTGAGCTCGTGGCTCATCACGGCGAGAAACTGCGATTTCGCCCGGCTCGCGCTCTCCGCCGCGTGGCGCGCCTCGACGAGTTGCGCCTCCTTCTCCTTGAGACCGGTGATGTCGGCGAACACCGCCACGCGACCACCGCCGCGGATCGGGCTCGTGCCCCCCTTCACCCAGCGCCCGTCAGCGAGCTGCATCACGTGCGAGCCGTCCCCGGTCCCTTCGGGGAGCTGGCCGTCGGGGCACATTTCCCGGAACAGGTCATTGGCGACCACAATCTGGCCGTCGGCATCGAGTATGGCGAAGGCCTCGCCACTGCGCGCGATGGCATCGTGCAGGAGATCACGCGCCTCGCCGAGCGCAAGTCCGACCGCCAGCGCTTCCCGGAAATGCCGGTAGGCGACACGCACGCTGAAGGACAGGGCGACGGCAAAGACAAGGAGCAGCACCCCCATCCCGCGCTGCAATGTCGTCTCCTGAAGCAGCAAGAGGAGCGAGACCGGCAAGACCGACAGGCCGCCATAGACGACGACATTGAGCGGCAGCACATAGAGCGTCGAGACCAGCCCGGCCAGCATGCCGCCGATGACGAAGACAACGAGCACACGCCCGACGACATCGATATGATCGAAGAAGACGAACCCCGTCGCGCCCCAAAGGGCACCCATGGCCGCGTTCCACAGAAAGGCATGCCGCATGGTCCGGGCGCTCACATGGCGCGGCGTCCCGGCGGGGTGGCGGCGGCGCCTCAGCCATTGCAGGAGGCTCCACAGATTGGGCAGGGCGATGGCGAGCGCCCAGGCGATCATCGCCGGCGTCGGTGATGTCCCGCCGAGAAGAAAAAGGACGAGCAGGGCGTTGAACGCGCTGACCGAGGTCATCAGCGGCACGAAACGCAAAAGGTGCGCGAACTGGGCCTGGCGAAGTGCATCCGCGGGGATGGTAACGTCACCGCGGCTCATTTCCGTCTCCCGGCCGCCGCTGGTCATTGCGTCCGTCAACTCCCGCACATCCCCTTCAGCACCGCCGGAATTGCCGGCCATCCTCACGCCGGCTCATAAAGGAAAGGTTAAGGCCAAATTTTCCGGATTGCCAAGGGTCCGCGCCAGGCTGTGACCGATGAACCGCAACCGGCACGCGCCATCGCGCACAAGTCCGCGGGCGTCACCCTCAGGCGGCCTCCTGCCAGGCCGCCCGGGTGGCGGCGATCCAGCCACCGCCGAGCACATGTTCGCCCGCATAGAAGACCGCCGCCTGTCCAGGCGAGACGCCGAACTCGGGACGATCGAAGCGGAGCGTCGATCCATCGCCCGAGAGATGCGCCGCCACCGGCGGCCGCGTGCTGCGCACCTTGACGAACACTGCCCTACCGGCGGCGGGGAGCGGCGCGTCGAGCCAGTTGAGATCGCGCAAGCGGAGCGCCCGTGTCGCCAGCGCCGAGCGCGGCCCGACGACAACCCGCCGCTCTACCGCATCGATGCGCACGACATAGAGCGGCTCCGGCTCGCCTCCGAGGCCGAGGCCGCGGCGCTGGCCGACGGTAAAATGCGCGATGCCCGGGTGCCGCCCCAGACGCCGCCCGTCAAGATGCACGATCTCGCCGGGTTCCATGGCCTCGGGCCGCAGGCGAGCGACGATGTCAGTATAGCGCCCCTCGGGCACGAAGCAGATATCCTGGCTGTCCGGCTTGTCTGCCACCGCAAGGCCGAAATGCGCAGCCAGCGCCCGCACCCTGTCCTTGCCGAGCCCGCCCAGCGGGAAGCGCAGGAAGTCGAGCTGTTCTGCCGTTGTCGCGAAAAGGAAATAACTTTGGTCGCGCACCGGGTCGACAGCGCGCAACAGCGCCGGCCGGCCGCCGATGATCTCGCGTCGCACATAGTGCCCGGTGGCAAGACAGTCGGCACCGAGATCGCGTGCGGTGGCGAGAAGGTCGGCAAACTTGACGCGCTCATTGCAGCGGATGCAAGGCACGGGCGTTTCGCCGCGGAGATAGCTGTCGGCAAAGTCCTCGATCACCGACTGCGAAAAGCGGCTCTCATAGTCGAGCACATAGTGCGGGATGCCGAGCGCCGCCGCGACGCGGCGTGCGTCGTGGATGTCCTGCCCGGCGCAGCAGGCCCCCTTTCTCGCCGTCGCCGCGCCATGGTCATAGAGCTGCAGCGTGACACCGATAACCTTGTAGCCGCGCGCGGCAAGAAGGACGGCGGTGACCGAACTGTCGACACCGCCCGACATGGCGACGACGACGCGCGTGTCGGCCGGCGCCCTGGCGAAGCCAAGGGCGTTCTCCGTTCCCGGCCGCCACGCCTCCGGCTCGATCAGCGATGTCAATGCGGTCTCGTCCATGGCGGCGAATATAGGGCCCGCGACCCGAAAGGCAATCCATGCCGGGTCCGCGTACCGGCGGCAGTTTTGTCCCGGCAGGGAATGCCAGTTGCCGCCGATCGCAACCCGACACCCGCAATTTCTTCCTTCAAATCCCGATAGTTGGCGGCAGAACGCAAACTGGCCCGGCGCTTGCTTCCTGCTTGCCAGACGCAAGAGGACGATGCAGCAATGGCATTCCTTCCGACCCCAGTACCGATGCCCATCCGGCCCGCGGCCACGCCCCTTGCGGGCGCGGCCCCAGAGTCGGTCCCTGTGTCGGCCCCAGGGTCGGCCCCAGAGTCGCTCCCTGTGTCGGTCCCTGGGTCGGTCCCAGGGGCGGCCCCAGAGTCGGCCCCGGT
>JBHHTO010000074.1:0-10288 GCA_046753425.1 Rhodothalassiaceae bacterium
GGGCGTGCGCCAGAAGATGGTGGGCAGCGGCCCGGTCGCGTCTTTCGGCCGATAGACGTCGGTCGACAGCCGCACCCCGTCGCGCATCGTGACCCACAGCTTCTTCTCCACGGTGGCGATGCGCTCGAGATCGGCGCGCCGCGCGTCCTCGGTCCATTGCGGCTGTGCCATCGCCGGCGCGACCGCAATGAGCATTACGAGCCCCGTCAGGGCCCACAGCATTCCACGTCGCATCGTCCCCTCCCCTGTCAGCTTCCGGCGCAATCCTTGAGGTGCCGGTCGAAGAAATCGAGCGCCTGGGTCCACAGATGGGCCTGTGTCGCCTCGCCGCGGATGCCGTGCCGCTTGCCCGGATAGGTCATGAGCGCAAAGGGCTTGCGCGCCTCCTCGAGGCGGCTCATCAGCTTCACCGAATTGTCGAAGAAGACATTGTCGTCGGCCATGCCATGGACGAGCCGCAGGGCATGCGGGCGGATGCCGTCGATATAGGGAAAGACGGAGGATTTCTCATAGACGTCGCCGTCCGCCGGGTCGCCGAGATAGCGCTCGGTATAGTGCGTGTCATAGAGCCGCCAGTCAGTGACCGGCGCCACCGCCATGCCGGCCTTGAAGACATCCGGCGCCTTGGCGAGAAGCTGGAGCGTCATGAAGCCGCCATAGGACCAGCCATAGACGCCGATGCGCTTGCCATCGACATAGGGCAAGGTGGCGAGAAAGTGCGCACCGGCCACCTGGTCGGTGACCTCGGTCTTGCCCATGGCGCGATAGAGCACATCCTCGAACGCCTTGCCGCGGTTGGTCGAGCCGCGATTGTCTAGCTTCATAACGACATAGCCGGCGCGCGCCAGCATCTCGTCGAAATCGATCGACCAGCGCCGGGCCACGCGCTGCGCGCCGGGCCCGCCATAGACGCTGACGATCGCCGGATAGCGGCGCGCACTGTCGAAGTCCGCGGGCTTCATCAGCGTGTAATAGAGCGGTGTGCCGTCCTCGGCGGCAAGGGTGCCAAAGGAGATGAGCGGTCGTCCGGCGCGATAGGGATAATAGGGATGTGTCGGATCGAGCCGGTTCTCCTCGATCATGGTGAGAAGGCTGCCGTCCGTCTTCTTGAGCGCGACGCGGGGCGGCGTGTCGGGCGCCGAATAATGGTCGACGAAGACCGAACCGTCCTCGCTCACATCGACCGCGTGCCAGCCCTCCTCGGGCGTCAGCCGCTCCATCGCCTGCGGGTCGGGCGCGAGCGGCACGACATAGAGATGGCGTTCGAGCACACCGTCCGCGAAGCCGGAGAAATAGACACGCCCCGCATCCTCGTCGACCCGCTCGAGCCCCGAGACGACCCAGTCGCCCGCGGTCAACGGCCCGACGAGCGTGCCATCGGTCTCGTAGAGATAAAGATGCCGGAACCCCGTCCGCTCCGAGGCCCAGACGAAGCGGTCCGAATTCTTGAGGAATTTCAGGCTGTGATGGAGATTGATCCAGGTCTCCGCGGTCTCGGTCAGGATCGTCTGCGGCGTGCCGCCGTCGATCGGCGCGATGACGAGATCGAGCCGCTTCTGGTCGCGGCTCTCGCGCTGGAAGGAAAGGCGACGCGAATCCGGCAGCCAGTCGACACGGGCGAGATAGATGTCCTCCTCGGGGCCGAGGTCGATCCACGATTTGGCACCGCTCGCAACATCGACGACGCCGAGCGCGATCTTCACATTGGGCGTGCCGGCGAAGGGATAGCGCTGCGGGATCGTGGTTACCGCACCGTCTTTCGTGATCTCGTAACGATTGACGCGCTTGACCGGGCTTTCATCGACGCGGGTGAAGGCGATATGGCTCTCGTCGGGCGCCCACCAGTAACCGGTATCGCGATCCATCTCCTCCTGCGCCACGAACTCCGCCATGCCCATGAGGATGGTGCCGCCGCCCTCATCGGTGAGCTGCTGCTCCTCGCCGGTCGCGAGGTCGATGACATAGAGGTTCTTTTCGCGGATGAAGGAGACATAGTGGCCCTCGGGCGAGAAGCGCGCGTCGGTCTCGAAGGCGGGCGTTTCGGTGAGGCGCCGCGGCGCACCGCCCAGCGGCAGATAGTAGAGGTCGCCGTTCAAGGGAAAGAGAAGCGCCCTGCCATCCTTCGACCAGGAGTATTCGACGATCCCCTTGCCGCGGATCCGCTGCCGCTCGCGGCGCGCCTTCTCAACCTCGTCAAGCTCCTCCTCGGCGCCACCGAGGAGCACGGCGCTGTCCACCAGCATGCGGGTCTCGCCCGAAGCGATGTCGTACTCCCAAAGATCCTGCGTCCGGAAATCCTCTTCCTTGCCCTTGAGGAAGGTCACGCGGCTGCCGTCCGGCGCGATCTTGAGGCCGTTGACCGAGGGCCCGTTGAGCGACGGGCTGCCGACAAAGCGGTCGATGCCGAGCGGCAGGGTGCCGGCTTCCTCTGACGGCGCTTCGGGCCTCTGGCCGCAGGCGGCGACGAGAAGCGCAAGGGCTGCGGTGCGCGCAATCGGATGCATGGTGAAACCTCCCCTTGGATCTTTTTCTTGGTCGGCAGCATGCGTCGCCATGCGGCGCGCCGCAAGTCCGCCTCGCCTACCAGCCCCCACCGCCGCCGCCGCCACCGCCGACGCCGCCGGAAAAGCCGCCCGAGAATCCCGAGCCCGCGGTCGAGGACGGCGGTACGGCGGCTGCCGCAAAGCGCGTTGCCATGGCACCGGCAAGCCCGCCGGCGAACCGCCCGCCATGGAAGACACCCGCGCCATACCAGCGCGGCCCATGATACCAGCCCGGCTGCCAGGCGGCGCCGGTCGCGGGATCGCGGGCGGCCTTGAGCACATCGTCGAACTGCTCGCCCCATTGCTGCTCGACGCCGAGCGCGATGGCGTAGGGCAGATAGCGCTCGAACAGCTCGGGCGTGCGCTCGGGCGGATTGTGGAAATTGAGCCGGTCCTTCTCCGCCACCGAGAGATAGAGCCTGAAGCCCTCGATATGATCCATCACCCGCCGCCCCTTCATCGTCGGGGCCTTGAGAAGCCAGGCAAAGAGCGGGTTGAGCAGCATCATGAGGCCGAGCAGGACGGCGGTTGCCACCACCGGCCCGCGGAAATCATAGATGCTGGCAAGGACCACAAGGACGCTGAGCACGAGGCCGGCGATGAAATGCCCGCGATTGCGCCGGAAATGGACGTCGAGATGCTCGCGCGCCAATGCCTTGCGGTGCGCGATCCGCGCATTGGCGAGGATCTTGGCATTGTCCTTGTCGATGGCGATCTCGTCCGCGTCGCTGTCGAACAGCCAGTCCATCACCGCCTGCTCGGCGCGCGACAGGCGCTCCTTCGTTGGACCCTTGCTGCGCCTGAGGCGAAAGGCGTCCTCCTCGTCCTCGAGGATCTCGAGGGCGCCCTTGACGGCAAGGCTGACGACGGTCGCGGCAAAGGCGGTGTCGTCCCAGCCCTCACGCAGGACGAAGCGCGCGGCCGCCGGCGAGAAGCCATCGGGCGGATCATATTGCGCGATGATGGTGCCCTTGGCGGGGTCGCGGCCGACCCGCCACCAGGCCCAGAGATAATAGGCGAGCACGAGGACAAAGCCGAGAACGGCGATGACCAGGCTTCTGTTGTCCGCAAGGAAATAGCGCAGTTCGTCGAACCAGGTCGGCCGGGCGACGGCCCCGCGCGGCCAGGTGACGGCGATGGTCACGCCTTCCCCCGGTGCGAGCGGTGTATCGCGCGTGAACAGGATGACGCCGGGGCTCGGCTGGCTGACCGCCGCGCCGCCCTCGCCGGCACCGCGCGCGCCTGCCGACACCTTGATCCCCTGCGCCATGATTCCGCCGGGCAGCATCAGGCTGATGCGCGCACGCTCGACGGGAAAGGCCCAGCCATAGGCGATGGGCTGATAAAGGAGCTCGTCGCGGTCGGCGAAGAACTTGATCTGCCGGTTGCTCGTGAAATGGATCTCGTAGCGGTGCATCCCGGAACTGACGAAGCGGTCCGGATCGCCGATCAGGAGGCGCTTGCCGAGCCCGGCATTGCGCAGCCGATAGGGCACGGGCGCTCCGTCCAGCCGGACCTCGAGAACGCGGAATCCGACCCGGCTCGTGCTGCCGCCTTCCCGATAGACGGTCTGGAAATCCCGGTAGATGCCGTGTCGGATGGCCCGCCCTTCCGCACGGACGGTGATCGTCTCGCGGACATCGAGGGCGCCCGAAGGCAGGACAGTGATTTCCGACTGGTAATCGGTGATTGCCTCACGCGCCGTCGCGGTCTGGCCCGCAAGGGCGAACGCGAAGGCAAGGAAAAGCGCTCGCAAGAGGCGCATCAGAACTGCACCTTCACCGCCTCGCGCGCCGCGGACCCCTCCTCGAGCTCGAAGAAGTCGCGCTTCGAGATAGCGAAGGCACGGGCGACAAGGTTGGACGGAAAGCTCTCGGCGAGCGTGTTCAGATCGCGGACATTGCCGTTATAGAAGCGCCGCGCCTTCTGGATATGGTCCTCGATCTCGGAAAGCTCCTGTGCGAGATGCATGAAATTCTCGTTTGCCTTGAGATCGGGATAGGCCTCGGCAAGCGCGAAGAGGCTTTTCAGCGCCCCGCTCAGCATGTTCTCCGCGCCCGCCTGCTCGGACGGGCGGCCGTCAGCGGACACCGCCCTGTTGCGCGCCTCGACGACACGCTCGAGCGTCTCCTTCTCATGGCCGGCATAGCCCTTCACCGTCTCGACGAGATTGGGGATGAGATTGTAGCGGCGCTTCATCTGCACCTCGATATCGCTCCACGCCTCTTCGGTGCGATTGCCGAGGCGGACGAAGCGATTGTAGGTGGCCACGACATAAAGCGCGATGGCCACCAGAATGGCGAGATTGACAAGCAGGATCGCGGCCACGGTGCCCATGGATGTTTCCTCCTCGAAGCTACGCGCGGATGATTCCCCGCTCGCGCGGATTCCGCCTGCGTCAACAGCCATTAGAGCAGAACGCATCGCGCTTGCGAAGGAAAAGCAGGCCCATGCCCGTTACCGAGCGAGAAGCATTGTCCGTTTGACCACCGGCGCACTTGCCCTTATGCGAAATGTCGTGCGCGGCCGGAACCGGAAGATAACCCGCGGGAGGAACCGAGCGGCATGACCAAGGAGGAGACGGTCGGCCTCGTGGCCGATATCGGCGGTACGAACGCGCGGTTTGCGCTGGTCGCGGACGGGGTGCGGCCGCATCTTGTCGCGCAACGGCGTTTCGCCTGCGCCGATCATGCAACGCTCGAGGCAGCGGTCGAGGCCTATCTGGCCTCGGTGGCGCCCGCGCAGCGTCCGCGCCGGGCGGTGTTCGCGATTGCCGGACCGGTGGACGGCGACCGTGTGAACATGACCAATATCGCCTGGCACTTCTCGGCACGCGAGGCGGCGCGGACGCTCGGTTTCGACCGGCTGCAACTGGTCAATGATTTCACCGCCATCGCCCATGCCCTTCATGCTCTCGCGGCCGAAGACATGCGTCCCGTGCCCCGGGGGAGCCGACGGTCCTTGCGTCCGGGCCTGACACAGGCGGTGCTCGGTCCGGGAACCGGGCTCGGCATCAGCGCCATCGTGCGCGAGGGCGCGCGGGCAGCGGCGATCGCGTCCGAGGGCGGACATGTCACCTTCGCGCCGCGCGATCCGATCGAGCGCGAGATCGAGGGCGTTCTGCGGGCGCAGCATGGCCGGGTGTCCTATGAGCGCCTGCTGTCGGGCCCCGGCCTGCTCTCGCTCTATCAGGCGCTCGGCCGGGTCGAAGGCCGCCCGGCGCCGCTATCGCGCCCGGCCGACATCGTCACCGCCGCGACAGACGGCAGCGACGCCCTCTCGCGCACGAGCGTGCTGCGCTTCTGTGCCATTCTCGGCAGTTTCGCCGGCGATCTCGCGCTGGCCTTCGGCGCCTGGGGCGGCGTCTTCATCGCCGGCGGCATCGTGCCGCGCTTTCCCGGGCTGCTCGATGATTCGGAGTTTCGCGCCCGCTTCGAGGACAAGGGGCGCTTCGCCGCGCGGCTGCGAGAGGTCGCAACCGTGCTCGTCACGCACCCCGACCCGGGTCTTTTCGGGGCGGCACGGATTCTGCGCGAGGATATCTGAGGCCCGGCCGGAGCCGTCTGCCCCGCCCCTAAATCTCGCGCGCCACCATCAGCTTCTTGATCTCGGCGATCGCCTTCGCCGGATTGAGCCCCTTCGGGCACACATTGGTGCAGTTCATGATCGTGTGGCAGCGATAGAGGCGGAACGGGTCCTCGAGCGCATCAAGACGCTCGCCGGTCGCCTCGTCACGGGTATCGGCGATCCAGCGATAGGCCTGCAACAGCGCCGCCGGCCCCATATAGCGTTCGGAATTCCACCAGTAGCTCGGACAGGAGGTGGAACAGCAGGCGCACAGGATGCATTCGTAAAGTCCGTCGAGCGCCTTGCGGTCCTCATGCGATTGCAGGCGTTCCTTTCCCGCCGGCGGTGGCGTGACGGTCTTGATCCACGGCTCCATCGCAGCGTACTGCGCATAGAAATGCGTCATGTCGGGCACGAGATCCTTGACCACCGGCAGGTGCGGCAGGGGACGGATCACCACGTCACCCTTCAGATCCTCGATCGGCTTCGTGCAGGCGAGCGTGTTCGAGCCGTTGATGTTCATGGCGCAGGAGCCGCATACGCCCTCGCGACAGGAGCGGCGGAAGGTGACCGAGCTGTCGATCTCGTCCTTGATCTTGATCAGCGCGTGCAGGACCATCGGCCCGCATTTGTCCATGTCGAGCTCGAAGACGTCCATGCGCGGGTTCTCGCCGTCATCCTGATTCCAGCGATAGACGTGAAAGCGACGCACATTCTTCGCGCCTTCCGGGGCCTTCACATATTTGCCCTTCTTCACCCGGGAATTCCTGGGAAGCGAGAATTTGGCCATACCTGCGTTTCCTTTTTGCGTGCTTCGACCTGCACCCTGGACCGTGGATCAATACACCCGCTTTTGCGGCTCGATGTATTTGACCTCGTCGGTGAGCGTGAAGCTGTGCACCGGCCGATAGTCGAGCCGCACCATGCCGTCCTTCTCAACGAAGGAGAGCGTGTGCTTCATCCAGTTCACATCGTCGCGGTCGGGGAAATCCTCGCGTGCCTGTGCGCCGCGGCTCTCCTCGCGCGCCAGCGCGGACTCGCAGGTGACAAGCGCCTGCAGCATGAGATTCTCGAGTTCCAGCGTCTCGACGAGATCGGAGTTCCACACCAGTGAACGGTCGCTGACCTTGAGGTCGGCCATGCGCTGCCACAACTCGGCGAGCGTCGCCTTGCCCTCCTTGAGATGCGCACCGGTGCGGAAGACCGGCACCTTCGCCTGCATGGTATGCTGCATCTCGACGCGGAGGCTTGCCGTCGGCGTCGTGCCATCGGCATTGCGAAAGCGATCGAGCCGCGCCACCGATTCCTCGCCCGCGTCCTTGGGCAGCGACTTGAGGCTCTGCCCCGCGCCCAGCGCCTCGCTGATCGTGTGTGCCGCCGCGCGGCCGAAGACGACGATGTCGAGCAGTGAATTGCAGCCCAGCCGGTTGGCGCCATGGACCGAGACGCAGGCGGCCTCGCCCGCGGCATAGAGGCCGGGAACCGTGGCGTCGGGATCGCCGTCCTTCGGGTTGAGCGCCTCGCCCCGGTAATTTGTCGGAATGCCGCCCATGCAGTAATGCGCCGTCGGCACGACGGGGATCGGCTCCTTCGTCACATCGACACCGGCGAAGATCTTCGAGGACTCCGAGATGCCCGGCAGCCGCTCGTGCAGCACCTCGGCGGGCAGGTGCTCGAGATGCAGATAGATGTGATCCTTGCGCGGCCCGACGCCGCGGCCCTCGCGGATCTCGATCGTCATGGCGCGGCTCACGACATCGCGCGAGGCGAGATCCTTGGCCGTCGGCGCATAGCGCTCCATGAAGCGCTCGCCCTCGGAATTGGTGAGATAGCCACCCTCGCCGCGTGCCCCCTCGGTGATCAGCATGCCGGCGCCGTAGATGCCGGTCGGGTGGAACTGTACGAATTCCATGTCCTGCAGCGGCAGCCCCGCGCGCAGCACCATGCCGCCGCCGTCGCCGGTGCAGCTATGCGCCGAGGTGCAGGAGAAATAGGTCCGTCCATAGCCGCCGGTGGCCAGGATGGTGGCATTGGCGCGGAAGCGATGGATCGTCCCGTCATCGAGGCAGAGCGCCATGACGCCGCAGCACTCGCCATCAACCATGATGAGGTCGAGCACGAAATACTCGATGAAGAACTGCGCCTGATGCTTGAGCGACTGCTGATAGAGGGTGTGCAGGAGCGCGTGCCCGGTGCGGTCGGCGGCAGCGCAGGCACGCGGCACCGGCGCCTTGCCGAATTCCTTCATGTGACCACCGAAGGGACGCTGGTAGATCTGCCCCTTCTCGGTGCGCGAGAAGGGCAGACCCATATGCTCGAGCTCGATCACCGTCTCGGGCGCCTGCCGGCACATATATTCGATCGCGTCCTGATCGCCGAGCCAGTCCGACCCCTTGACGGTGTCGTACATGTGCCACTGCCAGCTGTCCTCGTCGAGATTGCCGAGAGCAGCGGCGATCCCGCCCTGTGCCGCCACGGTGTGCGAGCGGGTAGGAAAGACCTTGGTCAGGCATGCCGTCCTCAGCCCGGCCTCCGAGAGCCCGAGCGTCGCGCGCAGCCCGGCGCCGCCGGCGCCGACGACAACGGCGTCATATTCGTGATCGATGATCGGGTAGGCGCTGCTCATGACTCAACCTCCGAGCGCGATCTTGAGAACGGCGAGACCGCCAAGAAGGGCGAGCAGGATGCTGAACGCCCCGACAGCCCAGATGAGAACGAGCTTCATGCCCTCGCCCGAAACATAGTCCTCGATCACCACCCTCAGACCGAGGGCAAGATGGTAGAAGCTGCTCGCCAGAAGGCACAGCAGGAGCACGCTGACGAGCGGATCGCGCATCCACCAGACGACGGTGGTGTAGTCGGCACTGGCAAGGGCCACCACCGCGCCCAGGAACCAGAGCATGAGCACGAGATTGGCAAGCCCGCTGAGGCGCTGATGCAGCCAGTGCCGCGGTCCCTCCCTGGCGGCACCAAGGCCGCGTGCGCGGGCGATGGGCGAACGAAAATCGGTCATGGCATCCCCCTCTCAGATCAGGCCGGCGACATGATAGGCGGCGATCCACACGGCAAACGTCAGCACCAGCGTGAGAAGCACCATGACGATGCCGAGCCGCCGGTTCGTCGCCGGCTCGAGCGCCCGTCCGGTGTCCATAACAAGGTGCCGCACCCCGGTGCACAGATGCAGCATCAGCGCCAGAGTGAGGCCGAAAAGCACGAGACGGCCCAACGGGTTCGTCACACAGTCGATGAAGAAATCGAAATATTCGGGTCCGCTGGCAACCGCCACCAGACCCCAGACGATGAGCAGCGCCGTCAGCGCATTGGCAATCCCGGTGGCGCGATGGGCGATGGACAATGCCATGGCGAGGCTCCACCGCCAGATCCCGAGATGGGGAGAGAGAGGGCGTTCGACGTCAGCCATGTGTTGCTCCTCGGTGCGACCGTTCACGCTGCCATTTCGCGGCGCCGGCCAGCCTTTTTTAAGATCCACGTCCCGATGCCACAGACATGGGCAGGAGGCCGTCCTTGATGTGACCGCGCCTGCGGTCCGCGGCAGAAGGTGTAGCGCCTTGAATGACTTCCGGCAAGGATCGAGTGGACAGGCGTGCAATCGACGTCATGACACCGCATCCGGCCCTGGCCGCGCCGCGATCGCGGCATCGAGCGCGAGGAGCCGCTCCGCCTCCTCGGCATGCAGGCGTTCGATCATGCGGCCGTCAAGAACGGCGACGCCGCGCCCCTCCGCCGCCGCCTTCCGCCAGGCATCGCAGATGCGCCGTGCCTCCGCCACCGCCTGCGGCGAGGGACGAAAGGCGCGGTTGGCGATGGCGATCTGGGAAGGATGAATGAGGGTCTTGCCGTCGAAACCGAATGCGACGGCCTGCCGGCATTCTACCTCGAATCCCGCCGTGTCGCGGAAATCGGCATAAACGCTGTCGAGCGCGGCGAGTCCGTGCGCGCGCGCCGCCAGCACGACCAGCGACAGGCTTGTCAGCAGGGGCGCGCGGCCCGGCACATGCGCCGCCCGCAGTTCCTTGGCGAGATCGTTGGTTCCCATCACGAAACCGGCAAGGCGGCGCGACGCACGACCGATCGCGTCGGCACCAAGGACGGCGCGCGATGTTTCCATCATCGCCCACAGGCGCATTTCGGGGGCAGCGCCGAATGCCTCCATTTGA
>JBHHTO010000075.1:0-10178 GCA_046753425.1 Rhodothalassiaceae bacterium
GCCTGCTTTACGGCGATCTTGACGTCGCCGACAGCGGCCGCATCGTCGAACATCTCAAAGCGCTCAACGTCCCCTACAAGATCGCCGACAACGGCCGCACCATCCTCGCCCCCGCCGACCGGATCAACGAGCTGCGCGTCACGCTGGCGAGCGAGGGGCTCGGCGGCAATATCGTCGGTTACGAGATCTTCGACCGTTCCGAGGGTCTGGGGACGACGAGCTTCGTCCAGAACATCAACCGTCTGCGCGCCATCGAGGGCGAGCTCGCCCGCACCATCCGCGAAATCCGTTCTGTCGAGGCGGCGCGGGTGCATGTCGTCATGCCCGAGCGGGCGCTTTTCGCGCGTGGCGAACGCAAGCCGAGCGCCTCGATCATCCTCCGCACCAAGGGCGCGCTCAGCCAGTCACAGGTGGCGGCGATCCAGTATCTCGTCGCCTCCGCGGTCCCCGACCTGAGCCCGCACAATATTTCGATCGTCGACCAGAACGGCACGCTGCTCGCCCGCAGCGGCGGCGATGGCGGCGATTCGGCGGCAACGATGATCAGCAGTCTGGACGAAAAGCGCCGCCAGCTCGAGGACTATTACCGCACCCGCATCGAGGAATTGCTGGCCAAGACGGTCGGCGCCGGCCATGTGCGCGCACAGGTGGCGGTCGAACTCGACATGAAGTCGGTCACCACCAACGAGGAGACCTTCGACCCCGACAGCCAGGTCGCGCGCTCGACCAGGACCGTCGAGGAAACGAGCACCGATCGCGGCAGTGCCGGCGCCGGTGCGGTTTCGGTGGCGAACAATCTTCCCGGTGCTGCGGATACGGGGGGCGGCGGCGAGATCTCGCAGACGCAGAGGACGGAAGAGACGACCAATTTCGAGATATCGCACACGACGCGGACCGAGGTGAAGGAGCGTGGCGAGATCGAGCGCCTGACGGTGGCGGTGGTCGTCGACGGAACCTACAGCGAGACCGCTGACGGCACGCGCACCTATCAGCCGCGCAGCGACGACGAGCTTGAGCAGATGGCCGCGCTCGTGCGCTCGGCGGTCGGCTATGACGCCAATCGCGGCGACGTGGTCGAGGTCGCCAACATGCGCTTCAGCGAGCCCGACCTGCCCGATATTGCCGAGAGCGAGCCGTTCTCGCTGTTCGGTCTCAACAAGTCGGACCTTTACGCCCTTGCCGAGATGGCGCTGCTCGGTATCGTCTCCATCTTTGTCCTGCTGCTGGTCGTACGGCCACTCGTCAATCGCCTGATCGCCGCCATTCCCGAGGCGGTGCCGGCGGGAGCCGGGCAGCTTGCCGGCCCCGGAGCGCAAGGCGCCCTTGCCGCTCCCGAAGTCGAGATTCCGCCCGAGATCGAGGAGGCCGCGGCGCGCGGCGATCCGGAGGCCATCGAGGCGCTCAACCAGGCGCGCACCGCCGCCATTCCGGCACAGCGCCGCGACAGCAATATCGATCTCGGACAGGTGGACAGCGAGCTCAAGGAATCTTCCGTCAAGAAGGTTGGCGAGATCGTCGCCAGTCACCCCGAGGAGGCGACGGCAATCATTCGCAGCTGGCTTTACGCCGAATAGCGGCCGGACCCTAGGAGTGAATTGACCATGGCAGGCGAATCCAAGGAACTGGCACGGATGACCGGCCCCGAAAAGGCGGCCGCCTTCATGCTCGCCATCGGCGAGGAATACGGCAAGCCGATCTGGGAACAGCTCAGCGACGAGGAGATCCGCGAGCTTTCGGTTGTGATGTCCAATCTTGGACAGGTCAGCGCCCAGACCGTCGAGACGCTGTTCGCCGGCTTTGCACGCGACGTCTCCTCGGTCGGCTCGCTCAAGGGCTCCTATGACACCACCGAGCGTCTGCTCTCCCGCATCCTTCCCGAAGACCGCGTCAACACGATCATGGAGGAGATCCGCGGCCCCGCCGGGCGCACCATGTGGGACAAGCTCGGCAATGTGAACGAGATGGTGCTCGCCTCCTATCTCAAGAACGAGTACCCGCAGACGGTCGCCGTCGTCTTGAACAAGATCAAGCCGGAGCACGCCGCGCGCGTGCTCTCGGTCCTGCCCGAGGATTTCTCGATGGAGGTCGTCATGCGCATGCTGCGCATGGAGGCGGTGCAGAAGGACATCATCGACAAGGTCGAGCAGACGCTCAGGATCGAGTTCATGAACAATCTGGCGCGCACCAGCCGGCGCGACAGCCACGAGACGATCGCCGAGATCTTCAACTATCTGGACCGCAACACGGAGTCGCGCTTCCTGTCCGCACTCGAGGACCGCAATCGCGAGTCCGCCGAGCGGATCCGCGCCCTCATGTTCACCTTCGAGGACCTCGCCAAGCTCGACCCCGGCGGCGTGCAGACGCTGCTCAGGAATATCGACAAGGGCAAGCTCGCCCTCGCCCTCAAGGGCGCCTCGGATCCGCTGCGCGACCTCTTCTTCTCCAACATGTCCGAACGCGCAGCCAAGATCCTGCGCGAGGACATGGAGGCCATGGGGCCGGTGCGCCTGCGCGATGTCGACGAGGCGCAGATGGAAATGGTGAACAAGGCCAAGGAACTTGCCGACGAGGGCGAGATCATCCTCACCGACAACAAGGGCGAGGACGAGCTGATCTATTAGGACCTGACGAACGGACGAGACGACTGATCACGACGCCATGGAACTGATCGAGGAACATGTGGCACCGGTAAAGAAATTTGCGTTCGAGACCGCCTTCGGCGACGAGGCCCAGGCGCAGGAGGAAGCCCGGCGCCGGGCGCTCGAGCAGCGCATCGCGGATGCCCGGGAGGCTGGCCGGCGAGAGGGATTCGCGTCCGGACGCGCGCAGGCGCTCGAGGAAATCGAGGCCCAAATCGCGGCAACCCTCGAACGGATTGCGGCATCCTGCGACCGGCTCTTTGCCGAACGGGCGGCTCTGGCGCAGGCATTCGAGGCCCAGACGGCGGTCCTCGCCCACGCCATCGCGGGCAAGCTCGCCCCTACCCTCATGGCGGCGCACCCGCTTGCCGAGATCGAGGCCCTGGTCAGCGAATGTCTCGACGCCTGCCGGCGCGAGCCGCGTCTCGTCGTCCGGGTGTGCGAGGCGCTTCTCGATCCGCTCGGCGAACGCATCGAGCGGCTGAAGGCAGGCTCGAGCTTCGTCGGCGAAATCGTTCTGCTGAGCGATCCCGCTCTCGGCCCGAACGATTGCCGGGTGGAATGGCCCGACGGCGGTGCGGAGCGCGACATGGCATCGCTCGAGCGTGCGATCGCCGATGCGGTCCGTCGCTATGTGACCACCAGTGATGAACAGGACGGGCAAGCGGATGCCGGCGCCGCGCCGCCGACGGCGACGGCGTCCGTTGCGGCGTCCGCGGATGAGCAAGGAGCACATAATGGCTGACGAAGAGGAAGAGACGGGCGCCGGCCCCGAGACTCCCGAGGCCGCCTCGCCAGACGACGGCGCGACGGAGGACACCGTCGGGGCGGCGAGCGCGGCCGCCGGCGAGGAGTCGAACGAGGTCATGCTCGAGGAGCTCGACAATGGCGACAAGGCTCCGCCGGATGACGACGACCCGGAGCAGCAGCGTGCGGCGCATGACCTCGAGCCCGTGTTCGATGTGCCGGTCAAGGTGCAGGCGGTCCTCGGCCGCTCGCACCTCGAGGTGAGCCAGCTCCTGAAGCTCGCTCCCGGTGCGGTTCTCGAGCTCGACCGCAAGGTCGGTGAGGCGATCGACATCTATGTCAACAATCGTCTCGTGGCCCGCGGCGAGGTGGTTCTCGTCGAAGACCATCTCGGGGTGACGATGACCGAAATCATCAAGACGGAAAGACTGTAGGCGCGATGACCGCGATCGTCGGACTCCTCTCGGCCTTTGGCCTTCTGGGACTTGCCATCGCCATCGGCGGCACGCCCGGTGCCTTCGTCAACGGCGCCGGCATCCTGATCGTGGTCTTCGGCACCGCCGCGGTGACCGCGATCAGTTTCACCCTCGAGGAGCTTCGGGCCATGCCGCTCACCATCTGGCGCCTGCTCACCGAGCCGCAGCGGGATCCGAGCCTCGCAGCACTGACCGTCATCCGGCTCGCCGAACAGACGCGCAAGCGCGGCCTCGTGGCACTCAAGAAGCTGCTGCCCTCGCTGCGCGACGATCCCTTTCTCAGCGAGGCCTGTCAGCTCATCCTCGACGGCTCGACGCCCGAGGAGGCGGAGGCGATCCTCGAACGCGAGGCCCATGCGGCGGTGAACCGCTACAACCGCTCGATCGACATTCTCCGTCGCGCCGGCGAGGTGGCGCCTGCAATGGGGCTGATCGGCACCCTGATCGGGCTCGTACAGATGCTGGGGTCGCTCGACGATCCGACCCGCATCGGGCCGGCCATGGCGGTGGCCCTGCTGACCACGCTTTATGGTGCCCTGCTCGCCCATCTCGTCTTTCTGCCGCTCGCCACCAAGGCCGAGCGCATGGCGACCGACGAAAGCCTGCTGACCACCGTCTACACGATGGGGGTCTCCTCGATCAGCCGCAAGGAGAACCCGCGGCGGCTCGAGATGCTGATCAATACGGTGCTTCCTCCGGCGAAGAAGGTCATGCACTTCAAATAGCGAAGGAATTGCCGGCGCGCGGGGAGAAATGCGCGAGGCGACGAAGGAGAAGAAACGATGCGTCTGTTGATCGTGGGACAACTGAACGGCCAGCTCGGCGAGGCGACGGCGACCGCCGTCGCCAAGGGCGCCAAGGTGACGCACGCTGCCGACCCGGAATCGGCGCTCGGCATCCTGCGCAGCCGCGGCGCCGACCTGCTGATGGTCGATGTGGCCGTCGACATCAAGGCCTTCGTGGCCCAGCTCAAGAGCGAGCACTTCTCCCTTCCCCTCGTCGCCTGCGGGGTCGGAACCGATGCCCGGGCGGCGGCCCAGGCCATTCGCGATGGCGCGAAAGAGTACATTCCGCTGCCGCCCGATGCGGAGCTGATCGCGGCGGTGCTTGCCGCCGTCGCCGAGGACGACACAACCTTCATTTTCCGCGACCCCGCGACACAGCGCGTGGTCCGGCTCGCCGAACAGGTGGCGCCGTCCGAGGCCAGCATTCTGATCACCGGCGAGTCGGGGACCGGCAAGGAGGTGTTTGCGCGGGTGGTGCACAGCAAGTCGAACCGCGCCGGCCAGGCCTTTGTCTCGGTCAACTGCGCCGCGATCCCCGAGAATCTGCTCGAATCCGAGCTCTTCGGCCACGAAAAGGGCGCCTTCACCGGTGCCGTGGCGCGACGCATCGGCAAGTTCGAAGAGGCGGACGGCGGCACCCTGCTGCTCGACGAGATCTCCGAGATGGACACCCGGCTCCAGGCCAAGCTGCTCAGGGCGCTGCAGGAGCGCGAGATCGACCGCGTCGGCGGCAGCCGGCCGGTGAAGGTGAACATCCGCGTCATCGCGACCTCGAACCGCGATCTCACCGAGGAGGTGCGCAAGGGCAACTTTCGCGAGGACCTGTTCTTCCGTCTCAATGTCGTCAATCTCCACATCCCGCCGCTGCGCGCGCGGCCGGCCGATATCGACGCGCTTGCCGATCATTTCGCCAAGCGCTTCGCGGAGATGAACTCCATCGCCTATCGGCCGCTGTCGAGCGAGGTGCGGGCGGCGCTCCGCTCCTATCCCTGGCCGGGCAATGTGCGCGAGCTCGAGAACACCTTGCATCGCGCCGTGCTCCTCGCTTCGGGGCCCGAGATCGGGCTCGACGCCCTACTGCTGCCCGACGGCTCGCGGCCTGTGACAGCCGCGGTCGAGGATGGCACGGCGACGGCAGACGGCGGCGGTTCACCGGTGCGGCCGCTGGTCGGCCGCACGGTGGCCGATGTCGAGCGCGATCTCATTCTCGACACGCTCAATCATTGCCTCGGCAACCGGACGCATGCCGCCAACATCCTCGGCATCTCCATCCGCACCCTGCGCAACAAGCTGAACCAGTATCAGGCGGAGGGCATCCCGGTACCGGCACCCGGCGAGCGGCCGCAGGCGGCATCGCTTTGAGGACGGTTGGCACGGGACCGCAGGGAACGCCGGCCCCGGCCGGCGACCATAGTCTGGAGTCGGTTTGATGCGTGACGGAGCGACGACGGGAGCGGCAACGACCGGTGCGGGCGGCGGACTCGCCGGCGCCTTCGGTGCCGCGCGCAGCAGCGATGTCGCGCTCGCCCTCGGTGTCGTCGGCATCATCCTGATGCTGATCATGCCGATGCCGCCGTGGCTGCTCGATTTCGCACTCGCGGCCTCGATCACCTTCTCGGTCCTCATCCTGATGACCAGCCTGTTCATCCAGCGGCCGCTCGATCTGTCCGCCTTTCCCACCATCCTGCTCATCGCGACGATGCTGCGGCTGTCGCTCAATCTCGCCTCGACGCGGCTCATTCTCGCCAAGGGGCACACGGGAACCGATGCTGCCGGCCATGTCATCCAGGCTTTCGGCGAGTTCCTGATGGGTGGCGCGGTGGTGATCGGACTTATCGTCTTCGCCATCCTCATCATCGTCAATTTCATCGTCATCACCAAGGGCTCGGGCCGCATCGCCGAGGTCGCCGCCCGCTTTTCGCTCGACGCAATGCCGGGCAAGCAGATGGCGACCGACGCCGATCTCTCCTCCGGCCTCATCAACGAGGCGGAAGCCAAGGCACGGCGCAAGCATCTCGAGGACGAGAGCACCTTCTTCGGGGCCATGGACGGTGCCGCCAAGTTCGTGCGCGGCGATGCCATCGCCGGGCTTCTGATCACGCTCATCAACATCATTGGCGGCATGATCATCGGCGTCGCCATCAACGACATGTCCTTCAGCGACGCCGTTTCGCGCTATACCGTTCTCACCGTCGGCGACGGCCTGGTGAGCCAGATCCCGGCGCTCATCGTCTCCACGGCGGCCGGCCTCATCGTCACCAAGGCGAGCTCGGACGGCGCCACCGACAAGGCCCTGCTCGGACAGTTCACCGCCTATCCGAAGGCGCTCGGGGTCTCCGCCGCCCTGCTGCTCCTGCTCGGTCTCATGCCAGGGCTGCCACTGCTTCCCTTCGCCGTTCTCGGCGGCACCCTCGGTTATGTGACCTTTCTCGTCGACCGGCGCACCCGCCGCGACCAGGCGGCTGACGCGGAGTCCAAGGAGGCGGCGAGCGAGACCAGAGAGGAGCCGATCGCAGCGGCGCTTGCCCTCGACCAGATCCGGCTCGAGCTCGGCTACGGGTTGCTGCCGCTCATCAATGAGGACAGCGGCTACCGTCTCACCGACCAGATCAAGGCCCTGCGCCGGCAGCTCGCAAGCGAGATGGGCTTCGTCATGCCTTCGGTGCGCATCCTCGACAATATGCAGCTTCCGACGAACAGCTATTCGATCCGCATCAAGGAGACCGAGGTCGCGCGCGGCGAGGTGAAACCGGGCTTCTATCTGGTCATGGATCCGCAGGGAGGCGAGGTCGCCCTGCCCGGCGAGAAGACGAAGGAGCCCGCTTTCGGCCTGCCTGCGACCTGGGTCGACCAGTCGATGCGCGACGAGGCCTCCTTCCGCGGCCATACCGTGGTCGATGCGGCGACCGTGGTGACCACGCATCTGACCGAGATGATCAAGGAGAACATGCCCGATCTCCTGTCCTATGCCGAGACGCAGAAGCTTCTCGACGAGCTGCCGGCGGAGCAGCAGAAGCTGGTCCGCGACCTCGTGCCCAACCAGGTCTCGGTCTCGACCATCCAGCGGGTGCTCCAGAACCTGCTCGCCGAACGCGTCTCGATCCGCGATCTGCCGACAATCCTTGAGGGCATATCGGAAGCCGCGGCGGGCACCAGCAATCTGGTGCGCATCACCGAGCATGTGCGGACGCGGCTCGCACGCCAGCTTTCCGCCGCGGCCGCGGGCGAGGACGGCGTGATTCCGGTCGTCACCCTGTCGCCACGCTGGGAGCAGGCCTTCGCCGAGGCGCTGGTCGGTGAGGGCGACGACCGTCAGCTCGCCATGGCGCCCTCCACCTTGCAGGAATTCATGACCGCCTTTCGCGCCCTCTATGACCGCATGGCGAGCCGCGGCGAGAGCCCGGTGCTGTTGACGAGCCCCAATATCCGGCCCTATGTGCGCACCATCATCGAGCGCATCCGCCCCTCCACGACCGTATTGTCGCAAAGCGAGATCCATCCCAAGGCGAAGCTCCGCACGCTGGGACAGCTCTGAGCGGCCAGACAGGGAAGAACAACCGTGCGTCTCAAGACTTTCAGCGCCAGAACGATGAAGGAGGTCATGGCCCTGGTGCGTGACACCATGGGTCCGGACGCCATCATCGTCTCGGTCGAGCAGGCAAAAAAGGGGGGCAGTGTGCGCGTCACCGCGGCGGTCGAGCAGGGCCTCCTGCCGCAGCGCCCGCCAAAGACGCCGCGTCCGAAGCCCTCCCCTGCCGTGAGCGAGGAGCGGCGGCCGCAGCGGGCACGCTCACGGCCCTTCGACATGGCCGAGCTCAAGGCGGCGATCGCGCATCACGGCTTTCCCTTCGCACTCGGCGAACGTGTCGTCGAGCTCGCCGCACAGCATGAGGCGGAGACGCTGGCCGAGGCGCTTGCGGCGGCCTTCGAGTCACTCATCGGCTTCGCACCGCTGGCGCTCGAGGCAGCGCGGCCGCTGATGTTCATCGGTCCGCCCGGTGCCGGCAAGACGGTGTCGCTCGCCAAGCTCGCCGCCGAGGCGGTGGTGAACGGGCGCCCGGTGCGGCTCATCACCACCGACACAATCAAGTCGGGCGGTGCCCAGCAGCTTGCGCATTATGGCACGCTGATGGAGACCGAGGTCGCGGTCGTCGACGAGGCGGACGCGCTCGCCAGGGCGGTGGCCGGCGCGGCGCCGCTCACCCTCATCGACACCTGCGGCCTGAGCCCCTTCTCGCTCGACGAGCTCGAGCGCGCCGTGCGCCTGCTCAAGGCCGCCGACGCCGAGCCGGTGCTCGTCCTACCCGCGGGCATCGACCCGCTCGAGGCCGCGGAGATGGCCGACATCTTTGCCCGCATGGGCGCCCGCCACTTCGTCGCGACGCGACTCGACGGCGCCCGCCGCTATGGCAGCCTGCTCACCGTCGCCCGCGGCGGACGGCTGGCACTTGCCGGTATGAGCCGCAGTCCCTATGTCGCCGAGCCGCTCGAGACGCCGACCCCTATGGGCCTCGCCCGTCTCGTCGCCACCCTGCCGTCGGCCAAGGCCGCGGCGCGTATCAAGGAACGGATTTCCTGACATGGCCTCAGAGCAGATGGACAGACTGGAAAAGCGATTCATCACCGTTGCCAGCGGCAAGGGAGGCGTCGGCAAGACCTGGCTCGCCGCCAGCCTCGCGCATCTGATGGCCGGCAAGGGCGCGCGGGTGCTGCTCTTTGACGGCGATCTCGGGCTTGCCAATATCGATATTCAGCTCGGGCTGACCCCGGCGCGCGACATCGGCGACGTGCTCGCCGGCGACTGCACGCTCGCGGAGGCAGTCCTCGCCTATGACGCGGAGGACTTCGGGCGTGGCGCTTTCGACGTGCTGGCGGGACGGTCGGGCTCCGGCGCCCTTGGCAATCTCGCGCCCGAGACCCTGCGCGGGCTGCGCGCGGACCTTACCCGCCTCGCCGCACGCTATGATCATGTCATCCTCGACCTCGCCGCCGGCATCGACCCCTCGGTCCTGACGCTGTCACAACACCGGGGCGTCGTGCTCACCGTGATGAGCCCGGACCCGACGTCGCTCACCGACGCCTATGCCTTCATCAAGCTCGTACATCAGCGCGTGCCCGCTGCCGATATCCGCATCGCGGTCAACATGGCGCCGAGCAAACGCGATGGCGAGCGCAGCTACGAGGCGCTGCGCAAGGTGTGCCAGACCTTCCTCAAGATCGATCCGCCACTCGCCGGCATCATCCGCCACGACAAGCGGGTGACCGACGCCATTCGCCACCAGACGCCGCTGCTCGCTCGCCACCCGCAGGCCGAGGCGGCGGCGGGGATCAGCGACATCCTGCGCAGCCTCAAGCTGGCGGTGCCGGCATAAAGTTCTGTCCGGCCGCTGGATTCCGTTCCCCGGGCACCTATATCTGCGGCGATATCGGTTCACCGCAATCGGGGAAAGGAGCAGGCAATGGCAGACCGGGATTTCACGACCGAGATCGATGCCATCAAGAGCGATGTCTCGAAGCTGCGCGAGGACATG
>JBHHTO010000076.1:0-10061 GCA_046753425.1 Rhodothalassiaceae bacterium
GGCAAGGGCCTCGGTGAGCATGACACCTCCCGCTTCGGGCTTGTTGGCGGATGAGCGGGCGTGAAGCTACCCTTCCGGCCGCGTCCTTTCAAGCACCTGTCCAGGACATCGCCCATGCCCGGATCCTTCGACCCCTTCGACCTGCCGCCGTCGCCCTTCTATGGCGAGGAGCACCGCAGCTTCCAGAGCCAGGTCCGGCGTTTCGTCGAGGCCGAGATCCGCCCCAATGTCGATGACTGGGACGAGTCCGGGGAATTTCCTCGCGCGCTCTATTCGAGGGCCGGCTCGCTCGGATTGCTCGGTCTCGGGTTTCCGGAATCTCTCGGCGGCACCGGGACCGATCCCTTTTTCGGGCTCATCCTGTCGCAGGAGATCGCCCGCGCCGGATCGGGCGGACTTGCCGCCGGGCTCTTTTCCCACGGCATCGCATTGCCGCCCATCGTGCGCTTTGCCGGGGCGGCACTCGCAAACCGTGTCGTCCCGCCGGTGCTGCGCGGCGAGAGGATCGCGGCGCTGGCGGTCAGCGAGCCCGGCGCCGGATCGGACGTCGCCGCCATCCGCACCCGGGCGCGTCGCGACGGCGAGGATTATATCGTCGACGGCAGCAAGACCTTCATCACCTCCGGCATGCGCGCCGATCTCCTGACCGTCGCCGTGCGCACCGGCGGGGATGGGGCGGACGGCCTTTCGCTGCTGGTCATTGAGGGTGAGCCGGACGGGCTGTCGCGCACGCCGCTCAAGAAAATGGGCTGGTGGTGCTCCGACACCGCCACCCTCTATTTCGAAGGCGTGCGCGTACCGGTCAGCAATCGTATCGGCCCCGAGGGCGCCGGTTTTCCGATGCTGATGACGAACTTCAACCGCGAGCGGCTGGGGCTGGCCGCGCTGGCGCTCGGCTTTGCCAAGCTCTGCCTTTGCGAGACCGCAGCCTACGCCCGCGAGCGCATCGTCTTCGGCCGGCCGCTCATCGACAATCAGGTGATCCGTCACAAGCTCGCCGACATGACCATGCGCATCCAGGCGACACAGGGCTGTCTGGAGACCCTCACCTGGCGCGTCGGACAGGGCGAGGAGCCGGTCGCCGACATCTGCCTCGCCAAGAACCAGGCGAGCCTGACGATGGAGTTCTGTGCGCGCGAGGCGGTGCAGACACTGGGCGGGGCGGGTTATATCCGGCCCCATGCGGTCGAGCGCATCTATCGCGAGGTGCGGGTGAATGCCATCGGCGGCGGCGCCGAGGAGATCCTGCGTGACCTCGCGGCGCGCCAGCTCGGCTTCACTGGCGGCGAGCGGCGTCGCTGACAGCGCTCAGCGGGTCACCGTCTCGGGGCAGGAGTCAGCTGTCCTCGCTCCTTCGGTGGCATCGTCGATCTCATGCACGATCGCAGCCTGACGTGCCTCGACGCCGGCCACCAGCCGCTGCATGGTCCGGCGCCTCTCGAGCGGGATCTCCATATCGTCAACCGCTGCAAGAACGGTATCGAGCGCCGCCCGGTTGGCCGCAAGCGCGGTCTCGAGCGCGGTTCGCACGCCCTCGAGCGTATCGGGCGTCGGCATTGCCGCGGCCCGTGCGATCATGCGCGCGGCATGATCGAGAAGTGCCATGCGGGCGGCGAGAATCCGGTCGAGCGCCTTGAGAACCTCCAGTCGGCCGCGCTTCTGCGGCGGCTCGGTGGCGATAAGGGACGGCAACGCCCGCGTCGCAGCCGGCACCTCCGCCTGCCCCCGGTCCGTCGCGAGATCCGTCATCATGCCGCTGAATTCATCGATCACCGGAGTGGCAACGCGCGCCGCGACTTCCGCCTGTGTCACCGCTGGCGTCAACAGGACAAGACCGCTGAGCACGAGCACATGGGCGAGTCGGTGACGAGGCATCGGACACGTCCTCCTGCCTGAATTTCGACGGCAGCGGCCACGATCCATCCCGGAACAGGCAAGGTCCGCGCCTACCCCTGACCTGGTCGGATGCAATGGCCGGCCGCCTCCCACTTCCGTTCACTCCTATCGCGTGAGGCGATGCCACAGGCTGTGGCATCGCCGCACGGCTTGCTGTCGGCTCAGGCCGGATCGGCCTCTCGCTATCGGTCGCCCTTTTCCTTCTTGTCCGCGTTCTCTTGACCTGCGCGCACTTCGTCCTCGATCGCGCGGCGCAGCTCCTCACGCCGCTCGCGAAGCTGCTCGCGGGCGGCGCGCACCTGTTCCGCGGCCTCGGCAAGCGCCTTGCGACGAATGTCCTCGGCCTTCTCGATTTCCTTGCGCGCCGCCTCGAGGGCCGTGCGCCGGGCCTCGACCAGCTTCTGTCGCGACCCGGGATCGAGAGCGGCGAGCTTGTTGCTCTGGTCCTCCAGCCGGTCGAGCTCCCGGGCGAGATCGTAAAGCTCTGCCGACAGTGCCTCGTCCCAGCTCCGGTCGAAGGCGCGCCGCATCCTCTCCTCGGCACGCTTGAGCGCGTCCGCCGCCCGGTCCATGCGATCGCGATAGCGCTCGATATCGAAGCTGTAGGCGTAGCGCCGCGCGTCCTTCATCGCGGAATCGAAATGGCGCATGGCCTCCTTCTGCATGCGCGCGGCATTGCGCCGCGCCTCCTCGACCGAGCGCCGGACGACATCCATGTCGATCACGATCTTGCGCTCACCATCGAGGCCGCGAACGATGTTGACGGTCCGCTCCCCGTCCATGGCATCAAGGTCGATGTCGAATTCCTTGTCGGGATCAGGATCGAGACCGCCGTCAATTGCGACGTCGCGGTCGAAATCCTCCACCGCCTCGCCGTCCTTGCTCTTGAAGCGGAAGCGATGCCGCCCCTTGCCCAGCTTGTGGATCTCACCGGACTCGTCGATGAAGATCACCGAGTCGCCATCGAGCTTCCACTCTTTCCGCTTGCCGCCATTGGTGACGATGACGACCGTCTTCTCGCCCGTCCCGGCCTTTGCCGCCGCATCGGGCGCCGGTGCCGCCTCGGGCGCCGGCTGCAAGGCACGCGCGAGGGCCTCGTCCGGGCTCGCAGGCGGTACAGGTGGTTCTGCGGCAACCGCACAGGCCGACAGTCCGAGCAGGCCGCCGGCAACAGCGAAAATTGATGAGATGGAGGCTTTTCTCAACATTCCGGTGCACTCCCTATCCCTGGATACGGTCCAATCGTGCGCCCTCGGGCCGCGCCCGCTCAAGGCCGCTGCGACAAACCGTTAACCCTGTGCGACGAACGGAGGTTTAGGACCTAGAACGGTATGAGCACGACCGCCACGCGCCGCGCCTCGAGCAACAGGACATTGAAGGTCCGCGCCGCCGCGCCGCTGTCCATTGCTTCGACACCGATTCCCGCCTCGCGCAGCGCCGTCCGCAGCGCGGCCGGCGGCTGAACGAGACGGGCCCCGCCCCCGAGGAGCAGCAGGTCGATCTCTCCCCGTCCCGCAAGCAGCGGCGCAAAATCCGTTGGCGAAAGGTCCGCGATGCCGCTGACCGCGAGCGGTTCGACGCCTTCGCGATGGACAAGGATCGGTGTTTCCCAGCGCTTGCCGCCGATGGTGAAGCCGCCGCGGCCATAGGCGGTCACGAGCGGCAGCACCGCATCGGTCAGTTCGTTCATCGAGATCGGGGCGGTGGGCCGTTCGGTCATGGATCCGGCCTCGCGTTCAGGGCCGTGCGGTTTCCTCGTCGGTGAAGAAGGCGCTGCGCTTGAGATCGAGGAACAGGAGCACCGGCGAGGCGATGAAAATCGACGAATAGGTGCCGACGAAGATGCCCCAGATCATCGCCGCCGTGAAGCCGCGGATGACGGCACCGCCGAAGAAGAAGAGGGCAAAGAGCGCAAGCAGCGTGGTCAGCGAGGTCATGATCGTGCGCGACAGCGTGTCGTTGATCGAGCGATCGAGCAGCTCGACCAGCGGCATGCGTCGGAACTTGCGGATGTTCTCGCGGATGCGGTCGTAGACGACGACCGTGTCATTGAGCGAGTAGCCGACGATGGTGAGCAGCGCGGCGATGATCGAGAGATTGAACTCGAGCCGTGTCAGCGAGAAAAAGCCGACCGTCAGCGTCACGTCGTGAACGAGCGCGATCACCGCGCCGACGCCGAACTGCCACTCGAAGCGGAACCAGATATAGATGAGCACCGCAATGACCGCGAGGGCAACCGCGAGCGTGCCGTCGCGAGCGAGCTCGGCGGAGACCTTCGGTCCGATGAAGGCGGTGGAGCGGATCGACACGCCCTCGATCGCTTCCTGAAGCGCCTTCTCGACCCGGATCTGGGCCGCCTTCTGGGCTTCCTCGCCGCCGGGCTGCTCCTCGAAGCGGATCATCGCCTCGTTTTCCTCGCCGAAGCGCTGCACGCTGACATCGCCAAGGCCGAGGCCGGACAGGAGCGAACGGATGCGCCCGATATCCGCGGGCCCCGGCGTCTGGATCTCGATCGTCGAGCCGCCGACGAAGTCAATGCCAAGATTGAGCCCACGCACCGCGAAGAGGGCGATCGAGGCAACGACGAGAAGGGCGGACAGTGCGAACGCGATGTGCCGCACATTCATGAACGGGATATGCGTGTCTCTCGCAATGAGCTGCAGCGGCATGGGGTCCTCGTCAGATGGGAAGGCGCTGGAGACGGCGCCGGCGCAGCCAGATGACCAGCATCATGCGGGTGAGGATGATGGCGGTGAACATCGAGGTAAGGATGCCGATCCCCAGCGTGACCGCAAAGCCGCGCACCGGTCCCGAACCGAACTGGAAGAGCAGGAAGGCGGCGATGAAGGTCGTGATATTGGCATCGAGAATGGTGCTCATGGCCTGGCTGTAGCCCGCCTCAAGCGCGCGCAACGGTGGCCGGCCGGCCGCCACCTCCTCCTTGATGCGCTCGAAGATCAGCACATTGGCATCCACCGCCATGCCGATGGTGAGCACGATACCGGCAAGGCCGGGCAGGGTCAGCGTCGCGCCGAGCGTCGACAGGGCGCCGACGAGGAGCACCAGATTGACGAAAAGGGCGACATTGGCGGCGACACCGAACCAGCCATAGACGGCGATCATGAAGAAGACCACCGCCGCCATGCCGATCACCGCAGCGATCTCGCCGGCATCGATCGAGTCCTGACCGAGATCGGGACCCACCGTACGTTCCTCGAGAATCGTCAGGGGCGCCGGCAGGGCACCGGCCTTGAGCAGGATGGCGAGCTGGTTTGCCGACTCGACGGTGAAATTGCCGAAGATCATGCCGCTGCCGCCAAGGATCGGCTCGTTGATGTTGGGCGCCGAGATGATGACGTCGTCGAGCACGATCGCAAAGCGGCGGTTGACGTTCTTGCGCGTGATCTCGCCGAAGATGCGGCCGCCCGTGGCATCGAAGCGGAAATTGACCACCGGCTGGTTGGTCTGGTTGTAGCCGAGGCGGGCGTCGACGAGGTGCTCGCCGGTCAGCCGCGCGCGCCGCTCGATCACCAGGCGCTCACCGGTCCCCGCGACCGGAAGGGTCATGAACCCGGGCGGCGGCCGGTCGGGGTCGGCCGCCTCGTTCACCATGTGGAAGCTGAGCTTGGCCGTCTTCGACAGGATATCGCGCAGCTCCTGGCTGTTCTGCAGCCCCGGCACCTGAACCAGAATGCGGTCCTCGCCCTGGCGCTGGATCGTCGGCTCGCGGGTGCCCATCTCATCGATGCGCCGGCGCACGATCTCGAGCGACTGTTCAACCGCGCTCGAGACCCGTTCGGCGATCGCGGCGTCGGTCAGCGTCACCGAGATACGGCCCTGCCCGAGCGATTCGACGGCGATGTCGCGGGCGAAGGTGCCGCCGAGAAGCCCGCCCCCAACCGGTGTCGCGAGACCGCGGATGGCCTCCAGCGCCGCCGCTTCCCGGGAGGGGTCGCGCAGCGTCACGGTGACCGTCCGGCCCTTGCTTTCGAGACTGGCAAGAATGCGCAGCTTGCGCAGCGCGTCGCGGATCTGGCCCTCGATGTCCGCCACCCGTTCCTCGATCACGGCTTCGGTATCGACCTCGAGCAGCATGTGCGAGCCGCCGCGCAGGTCGAGGCCGAGCGTGATCTGCTTCTTGGGCAGGAAGTCGGGCAGCGCCGCCGCGCCCTCATCGCCGAGAAAGGTCGGCAGCGCGGTCAGGAATCCGGCGAAGCAGACAAGCAGGATGGTGGCAATCTTCCAGGGAGGGAAATCGAGCATCTGCGTCCCAAAGCTCCTTACGCCCGCGCGCCATCCGGGTCCCGACCTGCTGGCACGTCCTGGGCGGCCCTTTCACATGGGGTGGCGGTGCGTGCCGTGCAAGCCGCCCTACTCGCTGGCGGGCTCGGTCTTGCTGCGCACCTCCGCAATGGTTCCCTTGACCACACGCACGCGGGTGCCGTCGGCAATCTCCACCTGCACCTCGTCGTCGGCGACCTTGGTCACCTTGCCGATGATGCCGCCCGAGGTGACGATGGTGTCGCCGCGCCGCACGGACTCGATCATCGCCCGATGCTGCTTCATGCGCTTCTGCTGCGGGCGAATGAGAAGAAAATAGAAGATGAGGCCGACGAGGGCGAAGGGGAGAAGCATGTCCAGGAGGCTGCCGCCGGGCGCGGTGCCACCGGTGGCCTGGGCGAAGGCGGGGCTGATCAGCATGGAAATCCGGTCTCCGGCTCGAATGGGCGCCAAGTCGGCGGCGACTATAAAGGGCAAGACGCCGATTGCAACAGATGTCTCGGCCGCCACGTCTCAGCGTGATGCGGCGGCCGACAGGATGGGCAGATGGACAAGCGGGTCGACCGCCTTTGCACCGCGGCGGATTTCGAAATGAAGCTGCGGCGTCGTGACCCCGCCGGTCGAGCCGACGCGGGCAATCATCTGTCCGCGGGCGACGGTGTCGCCGCGTCGGACGAGGAGGGCGTCATTGTGCGCATAGGCGGTCACCCAGGCACCATGGTGGCGGATGAGAATGAGATTGCCGAAGCCCCGAAGGCCATTGCCGGCATAGGCGACGACCCCGGCCTCGGCGGCGCGCACCGGCGCACCACGGGGCGCGGCGATATTGATGCCGTCATTGCGCAAGCCTCCCGTCTTGGGCCCGAAGGTAGAGACGACGGGCCCGCTCACCGGCCAGTCGAAGCCGCGCCCGCTGCGCGGCGGTGGCACCGGCAGTCCGGACGAGGGGCGGGCTGCCACCGCCATCTCGGCACCGCGGCCCGAGGGAATGCGCAAGCGGTCGCCGGGACGGATGCGCCAGGGCGGGCGCAGATTGTTGGCCCGGGCCAGATCGTCGACCTCGAGATCGTGCCCCTGCGCGATTGCAAACAGGGTCTCGCCACGGCGCACGACATGCATGCGCGGCTCCGGCAGGCGGAGCCTCTCACCGGGGTGGAGCAGATAGGGTGCCTCGAGGCGATTGATGGCCACGAGATCGGCCACCGCCACCGCATGACGACGCGCGATGCCGTAAACGGTATCACCGCGTCGCACTGTCACCATCCGCCCCGGGATCGCTGCCGGTGGCCGTTTCGCGACCGCCGGTCGCGCCGCCGGGACAACCGCAAGCCGGTGCGGCGGGCGCGGCTTCATCGCTGGCCGCGGCACCGGTATCGGGCTGTTGCGCACCTCATGGACCGGCGCGACCGCCCAATAGGGCGTCCCGCCACCGGCGTAGACGCAACCGCCGAGCAGCACAGCAAGAATAGCGGCCATGGGTCGACCCTGGCCGGCATGCAGTTGCCATGTCATATGATCAGAATACGAATCCTTGCGAATCAAGGCAATAGGTGATGAGTCTGAGATGACGTATTCAGAATCAGGCGCGATGTCCCTGACTCATGGTTTTGGCGGCCGGGTCAATGTCTTGACGACCCCGCGCAGGGTTCGGATCTCCTGCGCCGTCAGGCGGGCATTCTGCAGCAAGGTGCGGAGGGAGCGGATCTGCACCGGCTTGCGCGCCGCGGAGCGGAAATAGCCGCGCGCTTCAAGCGCTCCTTCGAGCTGCGCGTAGAGCCCCTGATAGTCGGCCTTGCTCGCCGGCGGCCCGTCTCGCGTCTCGCGTCGCGGCGGCATATCGGCGCCGGCCTTGTGCCATTCATAGGCAGCGATGATCACGGCCTGCGCGAGATTGAGGCTCGAGAAGTCCGGATTGACGGGGATGGTCAGGATGCTGTCGGCGAGCGCCACCTCGTCATTGTCGAGCCCCGAGCGTTCGGCGCCGAACAGAATGCCCGAACGCCCCCCGGCCGCACGCATCTCGCGCACCGCCTCTTCCGGGGTCACGACCGGTTTCGCCATGCCGCGCGGGCGCACGGTCGCCGCATAGACATGGCCGAGATCGGCGATCGCCGCGGCGACGTCATCGAACAGCCGCGCCTCGTCGAGGACGCTGTCGGCACCCGAGGCCGCCGGCCCGGCGGCCGGATTGGGCCAGCCGTCGCGCGGCGCCACGAGACGCAGCTCGGTGAGCCCAAAATTGAGCATGGCCCGCGCCGCCTTGCCGATATTCTCGCCGAGCTGCGGCCGGACGAGAATAATGACCGGTGACGTCATGGCGTCATCCTGGTCCCGCCCCGCCAGCCCGGGCCGCGCACCACGCGCCCTGGCAGGGCACCGGTCGGCTCGCCGTCGCGCAGCACCGCGGTGCCGTTGACGAAGACATCGATCATGCCAGTCGCATAGCGGTGCGGGTCCTTGTAGGTGGCATGATCGGCGGTACGGCCGGGCGCGCCGCTTCCGTCGTAGACGGTGCCGCCGCGGATCAGCAGATCATAGGCCGGTTCGGCGCCCCAGGCGGGCGACAGCCACAAGCAGAAAATGGCAAGGATCGACAGAGTCCGGATCGGACGCGGCTTCATCCTGCTCTCTCCCCGAATTTGGCGTGCGCAGCGCGCGCATTCCGCATGCGTCCTTTCTAGCGCATCAACGCGGTGCTGCAATGCGGGGCTTGCCATCGGCCCCCGCTATTGGTCAGGCTCGCGAGCACTCTCGACGCCAGAGAGGAAGTCCTTTAGGATTGAAATAATATCATGGCGGGCCGGCGGCGGATCGTCCGACACAAGAAGGGGAAACGGGATGACGGAAGGGGCGGCAGGCACAACACAGCGCTGGTCCTCGCGACTGGCGTTCGTTCTCGCCGCGGCGGGAGCGGCCATCGGCCTTGGCAATCTGTGGCGTTTCCCCTTCCTCGCCGGCGAGAATGGCGGCGGCGCCTTCGTGCTCGTCTATCTCGCCGCGGTGGCTGTCGTCGGCTTTCCGATCATGGTCGGCGAGCTGATGATCGGCCGCCATGGCCGCGGCAATGCGGAACGCGCGGTCGATTGTGTCACGGCCGAGGCGGGGGCGAGCCGGGGCTGGCATGCGATCGGCCTGCTCAGTGTCTTCATCCCCTTCGTCGGCATCGGTTATTACAGCGTCGTCGCCGGCTGGGTGGTCGACTATCTCCTCGTCTATCTGACCCCCGGCGGGCCGGGATTTGCAAGCGGCGCCGACGCCGCCGCGCATTTCGATTCCATGCTGGCCTCGCCGGAACGCCTGTTCCTGCTCCATCTCGCCTTCATGGCGGGAATTGCGCTTGTCGTCGCGCGCGGCGTCCGCGCCGGCATCGAGCGGGTGGCGAAACTGATGATGCCGGGCCTTTTCGTGCTGCTTGCCGGGCTCGTCCTCTTTGCCGCCTGGAAGGGCGATTTTGTGCGCGGTGTCGAATTCATGTTTGCTCCCGACTTCGCGGCATTTGGATGGAAAGGGGTGCTCGCCGCACTGGGCCAGGCCTTCTTCTCGCTCGCCGTCGGCATCGGCGCACTGATGACCTTCGGCGCCTATCTCGACGAGAAGACCAGCCTGCCGCGGGTTGCAGCGCAGATCTGTCTTGCCGACACCGCGGTGGCGCTGCTCGCCGGGCTCGCCATCTTTCCCATCGTCTTCGCCTATGGGCTCGAGACGAATGGCGGCGAGGGCCTGGTCTTCGTCGCCCTGCCGACGGCGTTCGCCGCCATGCCTGCCGGCCAGCTCGTCGGCGCCGCCTTCTTTCTCCTCGTCTTCTTCGCCGCCTTCACCACCGGTGTCGCGACCCTCGAGCCGGTCGTCGCCTGGCTTGTCGATCGCGGAATGACGCGGCCCCG
>JBHHTO010000077.1:0-10008 GCA_046753425.1 Rhodothalassiaceae bacterium
GCCGACGGCGCAGCGGCGGCCGAGGTCGCCGCCGCTGTCGAGGAGGCCAAGGCTGTTCTCGACAACGCCGCGCGCCTTCTCGGCTCGGACGAGAAGGCGAGCGCGGTGGCGAGCTTCGTCGGCGCCCTGACCATTCTCCTGCGCGAAGGCGTTGAGGCGCTTCTGGTCGTGGTGGCGATGATCGCCTTTCTCGCCAAGTCGGGGCGGCGGCGCCTGCTCGCCTATGTCCATGGCGGCTGGATCGCGGCCCTTGTCGCCGGCGGCGCGACCTGGGCGGTGGCGACCCATCTTGTCGCCATCAGCGGCGCCGGGCGGGAGCTGTCGGAAGGGATCGGCGGCCTCCTGGCGGCGGTCATCCTGGTCTCGGTCGGCATCTGGATGCACGGCAAGAGCCATGCCGAGGCCTGGCAGGAATATATCTCGCGCACCATGACACGCGCCCTGTCGCGGCAGTCGGCCTGGTTCCTGTTCTTCCTCTCCTTCCTCGTCGTCTATCGCGAGGCCTTCGAGACCATCCTTTTCTATGCCGCGCTGTGGAGCGAGGGCGCGCACACAGCGGTGGCCGGCGGTGCCGGCGCCGGCGCAGCCGCGCTCGTCGTCATCGCCTGGGCCTTTCTCCGCTACAGCCGCCGTCTGCCGATCCGGCAGTTCTTCCTGCTCAGCGCCTGGCTGATGGCGATCCTCGCCGTCGTGCTCGCCGGCAAGGGCGTGGCGGCCCTGCAGGAGGCGGGATGGATCGGCGCCCTGCCGCTTGCGCATCTGCCGCGGGTCGACCTGATCGGCCTTTATCCCACCTGGCAGGGCGTGGCCGTGCAGTTGCTAACGATCATTGTCCTGCTGTTTGCCTTCCGCCTTCAGGCGCGCCGGCACCCCGCGCGGGCGACCGGCTGAGGCCGTCGCCGGCCCCGTGCGGCGGGTGACGCCGCGACGGGCGCAACCGCAGTGAACGCCGCCCGTGCTATTTCGCCGGTGCGCTGTCCGGTCATGGAGGTGCCGGGAGATAGCGTCCGAAGGGACGTTCGAGAAGGTCCTCGCGGACCCGGTACATCATGGGAAGCCGGCGCTTGATCCGGGTTCCGGTCGGCGTAAAGGGCGGCGAAGCGATCCGCAGGCGCTCGAAATGCGGCTCGCATGTGCTGCTGCCGTCCCCGTCGGTGCTCGATCGCGCATGGCGGCGGTTCTCGACAGTCTTGACCACATCCTTGAGCCAGGTCGTCAGGGACTGGCCCTTTGCATCGACGATTCGGATATCCTGCGCGCGGCCATCGGCGTCGACGCAGAAACCGAGATCGACCCGGTTGCCCGAAATGTGCGACGAAAAGTGCGGGCATCCATTGTTCCCAAAGCCTTATCCCCTTGCGTCCGGGCCTACGAGATATGGGGTGACAGCGGGCGGCGGGTGGTGTAGAACATAAGCAGAACATGTCTCTGGCTGGAGGCTGCCATGACCGACTTTCCGCGTTCGCTGCTGGAGTTCCAGCGCCGCTTTCCCGGCGATGAGGCCTGCGCCGCCTATCTTGCCGAGGCCCGCTGGCCGGAGGGCTTTATCTGCCCGGCCTGCGGCCACGCCAAGGGTTGGAAGCTCGAGACCAAGCGCTGGACCTTCGAATGCGCCGCCTGCCGCCGGCAGACCTCGGTCACCGCCGGCACGGTGATGCGCGGCTCGAAGCTGCCGCTCACGGTGTGGTTCTGGGCGGCGTACCTCATGGCGACGCATTCCAACGGTATCTCGGCGCTGCAGCTCATGCGCCAACTCGGGCTCGGCTCCTACAAAAGCGCCTGGCTCTTGGCCCACAAGCTCAGGCGCGCCATGCTCGATCCCGATCGCGGCCCGCTCGGCGGTCTCGTCGAGGTGGACGAGACGACGATCCCCTTCCGCAGCAAGGACGATCCGCCCGCGGGCGGGAGCGGGCGCAGCCATGACGGCAAGCTGCTCGTCGCCGGCGCGGTCGAGGTGAGGGACGGCAAGCCCGGCCGCCTGCGGCTCGCCGCCATCACCGACTTCTCCGCCACCAGCCTGCATGCCTTCCTCGGCACCGGCCTTGCGGCCGGGGCCACGGCGAAGACAGACGGCTGGAGCGCCTATCCGGGCGCGCCCGGCCTCACCCACGAACCACACACCGTAGGCTCCATGGCCGCCCATCTCGTCCTGCCCTGGATCCATCGCGCCTTCTCCAACCTCAAGACCTGGGCGCTCGGCGTCTATCACGGCCTGCGCGCCAAGCATCTCCAGGCCTATCTCGACGAGTTTGTCTTCCGCTTCAACCGCCGACGAACCCGCCAGGCCGCCTTCAAAACCTTGCTCGGAATCGCCCTCACCACCAAGCCCGTCACCTACAAGATGTTGGTCACACCGGAAGCAACGGCATAAGGCTTTGTTCCCATACCGAACTGGGCGATCTGTTCCTTGTCCTCTTCGGCGGTCCGCTCATAGAGGGCCCGGATCGCATAGCGGTCCTGATCGGTGATGTCGGTGACCTCCGTGTCGAGGACCGGGACCGAAGCGGCGCCCTCGGGGAGAAGCGCGCCGACCTGGCTGACGAGGTCCGGGATCTCCGTCTGGCGCCCGCGCCGGAACGTTCTCGACATAGGCATTCTCCACTCTGAGCCGCGCTGTGAGCGTCCGCTCGTCATGAGGGCCGAGCGATGTCCGAAGCGCGACCCGCCCGCGCCTGTTGCAGGGCCTCGATGCGCTGGCGCGTATCGCCCTTCTGGCGATAGATCTCCGCCTTTGCATCCGCAAGCGACGCCCGGGCGATGGCCGCGGAGGCGCCCGTCGCCGGCAGCCGGTCGAGCGCCTCGTTGAGGACCTCGAGCGCGCCATCATAATCGGCGGCGACGAAGAATTCGCCGGCAAGGCGGGCGTGGACCATGGGGTCGTACTTCTCTCCGGCGAGATAGGCCTCGAGCGCCTGCGCCTTGGCCGCGAGCGTCGGCGGGTAGATGTACACCTGAAGCGGTGCCTGCGCCGGTTGCCCCTGCGCCCGTATGGACAGGGGCGGAACGAGCCCGACGAGAAGAACTACAAGCAGGCTATGCAGGACAGGGGTTGGCGCATCTCCCTCTCGGGGGTGTCAGGTGAGGATCGCAACGCGACGCGACACCAGACTACCGGAGGCTACCGATTCTTGTCCACGCGACGTCACTTCAACTTTTGCTCTCCGGGCTGTGACAGCCGCGAGAACCGGGCTCAGTCGAGGACGATGATCCCGCTGTTGGCAATGCCCAGCGTGATGAGCGCAGCGAGGGCGGCGCTTGCCGGTACGGTGACGACCCATGCGGCGACGATGGTCATCAGGTGCGAGCGCCTCACGAGGCGGCGTTTCTGCCGCTTCCTCAAGGCCTTCTTGCCGCCCGCCTCAGGCCCTGCGGTGCTGCGGTCCGGGCGGCCATTGTTGGCCAGAATCTCGCGCAGGAAGCCGACCCCGAAGAGCGAGCCAAGTGCGATATGCGTCGAACTCACCGGCAGGCCGAGCGCGGAGGCGACGATCACCGTCACCGCCGCCGACAGGGTCACGCAATAGGCACGCACGCGGTTGAGCTTGGTGATCTTGTGGCCGACGGTGCGAATGAGGCGCGGCCCGTAGAGCGCAAGCCCGGCCGAGATGCCGAGGGCACCGACGACGAGCACCCATATCGGCACGCCAACTGCGGGCCCCACCGCCGCCCCTGCGACCGCCGCATGAATGGCGGCAAGGGGCCCGATCGCATTGGCGACATCATTCGCCCCGTGGGCGAAGGAGAGAAGGACCGCACCGAAGATGACCGGCAGCGTGAAGAGCTCGCCCACCGACGCCTTGCGGTCGGGCAGCCGGTGCAGACGGCGCGCGACATAGGGGCGCGACGTGACATGGACGAGGATGCCGGCCACGATCCCGACCAGGAGGGCCAGCCAGAAGGGCACCGGATAGACGTGCCTGAGCGCCTTCATCAGCAGATAGGTGGTGAACGCCCCGCCCATCAGGGCGAGAAGCAGCGGTACCCGTTGCCGCGCCGCGGCGAGCTTGTCAGGGGCATTGAGAATGGTGCGTTTGATGTAATAGAGCAGGGCGGCGGCGACGAGACCGCCCAGCGCCGGCGAGATCACCCAGCTCGCGACGATCTGCAGCACCATGTTCCAGTTGACCGCGGCGAGACCGCCGACGGCAAGGCCGCCGCCGAGCACGCCGCCGACGACGGAATGGGTGGTCGAGACCGGCGCCCCGATCCAGGTCGCGAGGTTGATCCACAGCGCGCCGGCGAACAGCGCGGCGACCATGAGCGTGACGATGGTCGCCGCGCTTGCGGTGACCTCGGGGGCAATGATCCGCGAGGAGACGGTGGTGACCACGTCGCCCCCGGCAAGGATGGCGCCCGCGGCTTCGAAGAAGGCGGCGATGGCGACCGCGGAAGCGATCGTGAACACCCGCGACCCGACGGCCGGCGACATGTTGTTGGCGACGTCGTTGGCGCCGATATTGAGGGCCGTGTAGCCGCCGATCACGGTCGCCGCGACGACGATCGCCCAGCGGCCGTCGATGCCGACGATGCCGGCTGCGAAGAGGCCGGCGGCGACGAGAAAGAGAAACCCGAGGCCGAACGGCACGAGCTGTTGCGAAAGGGCCTCGATGCCGCCTTCGAGCCGCGTGAGCTTTTTCAGATCCTTGTCGAGCGCCGGCTTGGCCACATGTCCCCCCCGATTTCGATCCCGGATGCGCTCCCACGCATAGCCAAGCGCGCTACCGGAGTCGAGGACTGGAGTCGAGCAGCGGAATCGCAGGCCCCGATGCGCGGCCCCTCAGGGCGCGGGGCACGGTTCCTTGAGGACGGCGTCAAGAAAAGGTCGAGCATCGAGAAGCGTGATGTCGTCGCGCTGGCGCAGATGCTCGAGGAACCAGTATTTGTGGCTCGCGCCGAAGGTGATGAGGAAGCGCTTGCCCTCGCCCCTGTGTGCCTCGAGCGCCCTTTCGATCAGCGCATAGTGGGCGGCGTTGATATGGCTCCAGCCGCCGGGCCCGAGCTCCTCGTTGAAGAGACGGTCATAGGGCTCGAAGGCCTCGCGCGTCGCCTGGTCATAGGCCGTGCTGTGGATGAAACAGGGATCGTCGGCGCGGCCCCGCACCGCTGCTGCGAGGTGCGCCATGCCGGCGCGATAGGCGGCCCAGTCGGCCTTGCGCCGCGGGTCGGCCCTGATTCGCGCCAGCATGGCGTTGCGATAGTCGTTCATCGGCTCGTTCCACGCCGCCGCCGGAATGATCGTGAAATCGAGGCTCCGGCTGAGCGGGAAGAGGAGGTCGGTATATTCGGGAAAGACGCTCAGCCGCGGCTCCGAAACGCGCCCGGTGGCCTTAAAACCGGCCATCGCCGCATCGAGGCGGTTGGGCGGTATCTCGGCCACGACATAGTCAGGATCATAGGCACGGATGAGGCGCTCGAGCACGGCGAGGGAATAGCGCTCGCTGGTGCGGAAATTGCCGTGGATCATGCCGAGCACGAGGACCTCGTTCTTCGCCGTGCCTACAGGCGGCGGTGGCGGCGGTATGGCGATGACCGACACCGTGTTCGCATCCTCGCTCGCGACATAGAGGCGGTCGCCGGCCACGCGCAGCACGATCGGCTTCGCGCCGACGGTCACCGCGTCGAGGACCGTGAGCCGCTTCGGGTCGAAGACCGTCACCGTCTCGCCACCGGCATTGTTGGTGAAGGCAAAGCGGCCGTCGGGGCTGACCGCGACCGAGAAGGGGCGCGGGCCGACGCCCTTTCCGAGCGTGCCGGTGACACCGAAGGAGGCGGTGTTGATGGCGACGATGCGATCGCCGCCCGCGCAGGCGACGAGATAGGAGACCTCGTCAGCGGTGAGCGCGCCGCCCTCGGGCTCCTTGCACACCGGCACGCGCGCCCGTTCGCGGCGGTTCAGGAGGTCGATGACACTGACCGTTCCCTCCTCGCGATTGGGGACGAAGGCGAGCACCCCGTCATGGGTGACGTCGGCCGGATAGGGTCGCTTGCCGGTCTCGTAGCGCGCGACGATCGCGCCGCTCGCCGTGTCGAGAACGCTCAGGCGATCGGCGAACTCGCTCACCACATAGGCAAGGTCACCGACCTTGTGCGGGGCGAAGAGGCTCGGGGACTTGCCGACGGGGATGGAATCACCGGTCGGCCGGCCGCGATCATCGAGCGCGACCAGTGCCTCGCCGCGAAACTGTGTCACGTACCAGCCATGCGGGCTGCGGACGAGACCGAGCGGCGTGTGCGCGACCGGCCAGCGTTCGACGATTCGCCCGCTCGCGAGATCCGCGACCTCGATCGCATCCGCCCCCGCGGCGGCGATATAGAGGCGATCGCCCACGATCCGCATGCCGTGCGGCGCGGCGCCGGTGGCGATGGTCGCGACGACTGGAAAGCGCGCCTCGCCACCATCGGCCCGCGCTATGGCGAGGAAAAGCGAGAGAAAGACCAGGACGAGACGCGCCATCGATTGTCTCCCGCGATGCGACCACCGGGTGAAGGCTTGCATGATCGGCCCCCGTTCCGCAACCGCATGATGGCGGGCACGCCGCGTCTTGCTGCCATGACGCTTCCTCTTGTCGCAGGCAGGCAAACTTGAAGCGGCGTGAGTTGGGGCCACATCGGAGTTGTCGCAAGGCTCGTCTGCAGGGGAGAGAACCCATGTTCACGATCATGAAGGAAAGCGCCGGACCCGTCGTCGGTATCCGCGCCGCGGGACGCCTCACCGACAAGGACTACAGGGAGACGCTCATTCCGGCCCTCGAGGCGCGCTTCAGGGAGCATGGCAAGCTCAGTCTCCTGATCGCATTCGATCCCGACTTCGCGGGCTGGGACCTCGAGGCGATGTGGGACGATGCCGTCTTCGGGCTGCGGCACATGGCCGATTTCGAACGGCTGGCGGTGGTCGGCGGCCCGGAGTGGGTGCGCGTCGCGGTGCGGCTCTTCTCCTTCCTGATGAAGGGGGAGATCCGGACCTTTGAGGCCGACGCCATTGATGACGCCTGGGCCTGGGTCCGGGGCGCGGCACAACAGGCCGCCTGACACCGGCCCTTGCGTCGGCCTTTCTGGCGCGTCGGCCTTCTCCGCTGCACCGGGCGCATCCAAGGCGGCGCCTTGCCCCCGGCTGGCGAGGCGATTAGCCTGATCGCAACGGAAACGCGGAAAAGGGGAGGGGATATGCCTGCAAGAGGGAGATGCCGGGCTGCCGTTATCGCGGCCCTGATGGTTCTTGCCGGCGTCCACATGGCGGCTGCCGCCGAGGACCATGCGGTCGAGGCGCTCGTCGGGGCCATGCTCGGTCCGACACCGGTGATCGATGACGCGAGAAAGCTCACCGACGGCATTGGCGGCCGGCCGGTGGGCTCGGACGCCAATCGCGCCGCCGTCGCGTGGGCGGAAGAGACGCTGCGGGCGGTTGGCGTGACGGTCCGGCGCGAGGCCTTCGCGGTGCCCGACCTGTGGCTTCCGGGCTCGGTCGAGGTGGCGCTCGCCGGCGATCTCGCCTTCCGCCCGCACGCGGTCGCCAAGCCCTTCTCCGTCGCCGTTCAGGGTCTCGCTGCGCCGGTCGTCGACGGCGGCTTCGGCACCAGGGCGGATTTCGCGCGGCTCGGCCCGGCGGCCAGGGGGGCGTGGGTGCTGATCGAGACCCCCGTGCTCGACGATCATGTCGGGCTCGCCGGACTCTTTCGCGAATATGACGAGGCGCCGGGGATCGAATCGCGCGCCGTCGCGGCCGGCGTCGCGGGCATGATCTTCATGTCCTCGCGGCCGAAAAACCTGCTCTTCCGGCACAATGCCTCGATGGGCGCGAAGAACCCCCTGCCGCTCGTCGTGATGGAGCGCGAGCATGCCAGGCGTATCCTGCGCACGCTGCGCGCCGGTGGAAGGGTCAGTGCCGCGATCAGCATCCGCACCCGCACCGGCGGTGCCTTCGAGGCCGAGAATGTCATCGCCGAAATTCCGGGCACTGCGACCCCGGAGGAGGTCGTCCTCGTCGGCGCACATCTCGATTCCCACGATCTCGGCACCGGCGCTCTCGACAATGGCGCGAATGTCGTCATGCTGATCGACATGCTGCGTCAGATGCACCGTCTGGGGCTCCAGCCCCGGCGTACGATCCGCATCGCGCTCTTTAATGCCGAGGAGGCGGGGCTCTATGGCTCCTGGGGCTATGTGCGGCGCCACCGCGACGAACTCGACCGGCACCGGCTCGCGGCCTCGATCGACATCGGCACCGGCGCCATCACCGGCTTTTACACCGGCGGCCGGCCGGACCTGAAGGCGGCCGTCGATCGGCTGCTCGAACCCGTCGCCGGGCTCGGTCCGTTGACGCAGATCGATGCGCCGCTTGTCGGCACCGACAATTTCGATTTCATGATGGAGGGCGTGCCCAATCTCGTCGCCAATCAGGCGGACGCCAATTACGCCTCCAATTATCACGCCGAGTCCGACACCTTCGACAAGATCGACCAGCGGCAATTGAAGCTCAACGGCGCCATCGTGGCGGCGCTCGTCTGGCGGTTCGCCAATGCCGATCTCGATCTCGCGCGCCAGAGCCGGGCCGGGGTCGAGGCGCTGATTGCCGCGACCGACCTCGAACAGCAAATGCGCGCCTTCAATGTCTGGGACGAGTGGGCGGCGGGTCGGCGTGGTCGCCAGCCCTGAGCGACGCAAAAGGAAACGGCGGGGCCCGGAGACCCCGCCGCCCGATCCCCTCAGTCTGTTGATACAATCCACGCGAAAGGCCGGCGCGATAGCGCCGGCCAGTCGAATTCGGGCCCCTGCCGTGGTCGGACCCGGTCCCCTGCTTCCGTCAGGGGCAGCTGAAGCGCGCGGGATCGGGGATCGTCCCGCCGGCGGCCTGATAGCGGGCGTAAAACTCCTGCAGGAACTGATCGGCGATCGCCGCGTCATGGACGATGAGCAGATTCTCGTCGTTCACATTGTTGCCGTTGTTGCTCCAGTTCGTCGAGCCGACGACCACCGCCGGGTCGCTCAGCGTGCAGGCGTCGATCAGCATCGATTTGGAGTGCAGCTTGCGCACTTCCGCATCGCTGAACACCGGCGCCGGATTGGCCCAGCGCGTGTTGGGGTTGTTGAGCGAGGTCTGCGACGCGGTGCGTCCGGTCATGTCGACCGAGGCCGACCACCACTGGTTCCAGAAACTGGCATCGAAGACGCCTTTCACGTCAAAGCCGGTGAGCGTGCCGACGAGATCCTGGTCGGACCCCTCCCATTTGACCTTCAGGGCATCGACGAGCGCCTGATCGGACCAGGCGAAGATGGTGAAATAGGCCGACCTGTCGGCACCGGTCTGGACCAGCGAGGTGACATGACCGACGGCGTCGTCGCCGGGCGAGAAATAGAGTTCGACCGTGCGTCCGCCGATGGTGAAAAGATGCGGCGTGTTGTCGGTCTTGCGGGAATGGAAGTTGCTCACGCCCGGATTTGGCGTCGTGCCGCTTCCGCCCCACATTTCCTCGAACTCGGTACGATAGGCGCTGGCCAGCGTCGTGTCGTTGATCTCGATCGAATGCTGGGTGTTACCGTCGAGAATGCCGGCGAGCCGGTTCGCCTCGTCGCCATAAAGCCCCGTGAGCGTCCAGTTCCACGAGCCGGTCCACACCCAGGTGCCATCGATGATGGCGAACTTGTTGTGCATCTGGTTGCCGGGCGAATAGTAGCTCGAGGGCGCCGTCTTGAGCTCGCCGTCGGCGATAAGATAGCCGCTTTTCGCCTTGGTGCCGACGGTGACATTGACGAAGGGAAAGTCCGAGGGGCTCGTGGGCAGGCCCGCCGCTGTGCGCCTGGCGCTGTCCTCGACGGCGAAGATCGGCGAGTCGGCAAAAAGCGTGATGTCGTCGCCCGTGCCGACGATGCCGTCGCTGCCGCGCGCGAGACGCTCGAGCGTGAGCCGCATGTCCTCATAGCGGATGACCCGGTCGGTGTCGGTGGGGTCGGGGTCCTTGGCATCGGCGATGAGCCGTACCGTCACCCCGGCGGCGGCGCGGGCGATCTCGT
>JBHHTO010000078.1:0-10007 GCA_046753425.1 Rhodothalassiaceae bacterium
CGGATCGGAATTGGGGGAAATCTCGACCAGATCGAGCCCGATCTGCTCGGCAACCCTGAGCGCGGTTTCGATATCGACGACCCCGTGATTGTCGCCATCGGGACCGATCAGGCGCACCTTCGGCACCTTGATCCGGTCATTGATCCGCGGGCCGGTCGGTTTCGGCGGCGGACCCATCATACGACCTCTACGTATGAGCTTTCCTCCTTTCGCTAGGGGACACAAACGCCCGCCATTGCCGGGGCAATGACGGAAAAACGTCGTCATCTATAACGGATAGCGGCGAAAATGGCGAGTGGCGGCGCTGCAACACCCGCTGCCAAAGTGCATCTTCCGAGAGGCCGGTCATTGCGGCATGCGCGCGTCATCCTGGAGTGCGGCGACCGCCTCGGACGACGGCATCACCTGCTGCTCGCGGCCGCCCAGCCGGCGGATCGCCACCGTCCTCTCCTCGGCCTCGCGGCGGCCGAGAACGAAGAGGACGGGTACCTTGGCAAGGCTGTGTTCGCGCACCTTGTAGCCGATCTTCTCGTTCCTCAGGTCGGTCTCGACGCGCAGGCCCGCACCTGCAAGCGCGGCGGCGACCTCCCCGGCATAGGCGTCGGCGTCCGAGGTGATGGTCGCGACCACCACCTGCACCGGCGCGAGCCACAGCGGCAGGCGCCCGGCATAATGCTCGATCAGCACGCCGATGAAGCGCTCGAACGAGCCCAGGATCGCCCGGTGGATCATCACCGGGCGGTGGCGCGCGCCGTCCTCGCCGACATAGGTCGCATCGAGCCGCTCGGGCAGATTGAAATCGGCCTGGAATGTGCCGCACTGCCATTCGCGGCCGATGGCATCGGTGAGCACGAAGTCGATCTTCGGACCGTAGAAGGCGCCCTCCCCCGGATCGACCTCATAGTCGAGGCCGACATGGCGGATCGCCGCCTCGAGCGCTGCTTCGGCGCGATCCCAGGTCTCGTCGGCACCGACCCGCACCGCGGGCCGGGTCGAGAAGCGCACCTTGACGTCTTCGAAGCCGAAATCGCGATAGACCGATTGCAACAGGGAACAGAAGCGCGCGGTCTCGTCGGTGATCTGGTCCTCGCGGCAGAAGATATGGGCATCGTCCTGCACGAAGGCGCGCACCCGCATCAGACCGTGCAGCGCCCCCGAGGGCTCATAGCGGTGGCAGGAACCGAATTCGGCGAGCCGGAGCGGCAGGTCGCGATAGGATTTGAGTCCCTGCTTGTAGACCTGCACGTGGCAGGGACAGTTCATCGGCTTGAGGGCAAGCACGCGATTTTCCTGCTCGACCTCGGCGATGAACATGTTCTCGCGGTACTTGTCCCAGTGGCCGGACTGCTCCCAGAAACGCCGGTCCATGAGCTGCGGCGTGCGGATCTCCTGATAACCGCCTTCCCGCTGGCGCCGGCGCATATAGTCCTGGACGATGCGATAGACGACCCAGCCCCTGGGGTGCCAGAAGACCTGCCCCGCCGCCTCTTCCTGGAAGTGGAAGAGCTCCATCTCGCGCCCGAGCCGGCGATGATCGCGCCGCTCGGCCTCCGCGAGACGGTGGAGATAGGCCTTGAGCTCCTTCTCGTCGCGCCACGCGGTGCCATAGATGCGCTGCAGCATCGGATTGCGGTGATCGCCGCGCCAATAGGCGCCGGCCACCTTCATCAGCCTGAAGGCGTGGCCGACATATTTCGAGCTCGGCATGTGCGGGCCGCGGCAAAGATCGAGCCATCGCTCGCCATGGCGATAGATCGAGACCTCCTCGTCGGCCGGCAGGTCCTCGATGATCTCAGCCTTGTAGGCTTCGCCGATGGAGCGGAAATAGCGGACCGCCTCGGCCCGGTCCCAGACCTCGCGGCGGATCGGCTCGTCACGATCGACGATCTCGTGCATGCACGCCTCGATCTTTTCCAGATCCTCGGGCGTGAACGGCGCCTCGCGCGCGAAATCGTAATAGAAACCGTCGGCGATCACCGGGCCAATGGTGACCTGCGTGCCGGGATAGAGCTCCTGCACCGCCTCGGCGAGGATATGCGCGCAATCGTGGCGGATGAGCTCGAGCGCCTCGGCCTCGTCACGGCGGGTGACGATGGCGACCGCGGCATCCGTCTCGATCGGCCGGTCGAGATCCCACAGCGCACCGTTCACCCGCACGGCAAGCGCCGCCTTCGCAAGACCGGGCCCGATATCGGCCGCGATCTCGGCACCGGTCACGGCGCGGTCATAGCGGCGCCGGCTGCCGTCGGGCAGGGTGATCGTCACCATGCGCGCGCGCCGCTCCGGCGAGGGGCTATCCATGGCACAGGCTCCGGGCGCGGGCGCGCCGCGCGGTTTTCGGATCGGGACGCAAGGACATCAGGACGCAGGACGGCGGTCCGGCGCAGGGACGCCGGGGAAGCGGAGCATTCGGCGGAAATGACGACAAGCCTGCATCGGATCGCTCATGCTTGATATCGAATTCGCGCCTTCTCTATGTCACTTCCCGTCCCTGTGCAAGAGGGGCGCAGCCCGCGCGCCGTGTCTTCCGCTTGACCCCAGCTTGGCCGGCGTCGAGCATGGCGGCTGCCCATCCATTGGCGAAAGAAGATCGATATGACCAGACCGTCATTCCTCGACGCCCCGCACGGCGCCCGGATTGCCTATCACCGCACGCCGGGCGCCTCTCCCGGCGTCATCTTTCTCGGTGGCTTCCGCTCCGACATGACCGGGACCAAGGCGACGCGGCTCGAGGCGTGGGCGAAGGCGCGCGACCGCGCCTTCCTGCGCTTCGACTATTCCGGACATGGCGCTTCCTCGGGGCGCTTTGTGGACGGCGCCATCACCGACTGGCTCGCCGACGCACTGGCGGCCCTCGACCAGCTCACACAGGGCCCGCAGATCCTCGTCGGCAGCTCGATGGGTGGCTGGATCGCACTCCTTGCGGCGCGGGAGAGGCCCCGGCGCATTGCCGGCCTCGTCCTCATCGCGCCGGCCCCCGACTTCACCGAGCGCCTGATGTGGGACATCCTGCCCCCGGAGAGCCGCCGCGACATTCTCGAAAAGGGGTTCTCTGAGCGGCCAAGCGCCTATGACAGCGAGCCCGACATCATCACCCGTCGCCTGATCGAGGACGGTCGCCACCATCTCCTCCTCGACGGGCCGGTCGCGGTCACCTGTCCGGTCCGCATCCTCCATGGCATGGCCGATGCCGACGTCCCCTGGCGGCTGTCCATCGAACTCGTGGAAAAGCTCGCAAGTCGCGACGTCGAGTTGACGCTCGTGAAGGACGGCGACCATCGCTTGTCCGGCGAAGCCGATCTCGCGCGCCTCGAGCGCACGCTGGACGCCCTGCTTGCAGGCCCGGCGGCGGCGGAATAGCGCTTTTGCGCGTCGGGCGGGCCGGCTAGACTTGGCCCGAAGCAAGGGCAAGCGACAAGGGGGAACACAATCATGCGCAAGGCATCCGGCTTTCTCGCCGCCGCCGCCATGCTGCTGGCACCGCACGCCATGGCGGAGACCTATATCCATGCCGGACGTCTGCTCGATGTGGACAGCGGCAGGCTTGAGAGCGATCAGGCGATCCTGGTCGACGACGAGGGGCGCATCCGCGCCGTTGGTCCGGCTTCGGCGCTCGCCCCGCCCGCCGATGCGACGGTGATCGATCTCGCCGCCTATACGGTCTTGCCGGGGCTCATCGATGCCCATGTCCATCTGCTCGCCGATGCCGAGACGCATGGCTATCGCGCCCTCTCCCTGTCGCTGCCACGACGCACCATCATCGGCGTCAGGAACGCGAAGCGGACGCTCGAGGCCGGCTTCACCACGGTGCGCAATGTCGGCGCCGACGGCTATGCCGATGTCGCACTCCGCGACGCCATCGCGGCGGACGAGGTGCCGGGCCCGCGCCTGCTCGTCTCGGGACCGCCGATCGGCATCACCGGTGGCCATTGCAGTGACGAGAATCTGCTGCCCTTCGAATATCACCGCATCGGCGAGGGCGTCGCCGACGGACCCTGGGCGGCGCGCGCCAAGGTGCGTCAGAATGTCAAATACGGGGTCGATCTGATCAAGACCTGCGCGACCGGCGGCGTGCTCTCGAAGGGCACCGAGGTGGGCGCACCGCAATATACGCTCGAGGAGCTGACGGCGCTCGTCGACGAGGCGCATATGCACGGCCGCAAGGTCGCCGTGCACGCCCATGGTGCGACGGGGATCAGGAACGCCATTCGCGCCGGTGCCGATTCGATCGAGCATGCAAGCTTCATCGACGACGCGGGCATTCGTCTGGCGAAAAAGCACCACACCGTGCTGGTGATGGACATCTACAACACCGAGTACATTCTTGGCGCTGGCGAGGCGGCGGGGATCCTCCCCGAATCGCTCGACAAGGAGCGGCGCACCGGCTCGGTGCAGCGGGCGAACTTCAGCAAGGCCCACGCCGCCGGCGTCACCATCGCCTTCGGCACCGACGCCGGCGTCTATCCGCACGGGCACAATGCACGACAGTTTTCCCGCATGGTGCGCTTTGGCATGACCCCGCTCGAGGCCATCCGTGCCGCCACCACGGTGGCGGCCGATCTTCTCGGCGTCGCCGATTTCACGGGCCGCATCCGCCCCGGGCTTTCCGCCGACATCATCGCCGTCGAGGGCGATCCGCTGGCGCATGTGGAGCTGCTCGAGGAGGTGCGCTTCGTGATGAAGGAAGGCCGCGTCTACAAGGCGCCATGAGGGCTGCTTCGTGAGGAGCGAGCGCCGCTCCTCCCGTCACCCGCCGTCTCTCATCCTCCGTCACCCACCGGCTTGCCCCCTCGGCACGGGGGTGTTAAGAGCCGGCGCAAGCAAGACCGCCCGCCACCGGAGACCGGCCGCCATGATCCCGCGCTATTCCCGCCCCGAGATGGCCGCCATCTGGGCCCCGGAGACGAAGTTCCGCATCTGGTTCGAGATCGAGGCCCATGCCTGCGATGCACAGGCCGCGCTCGGCGTCATCCCGAAGGAGGCGGCGCGGGCGGTTTGGGAGAAGGGGCGCTTCGAGGTCGCGCGCATCGACGCGATCGAGCGCGAGGTCCGCCACGACGTCATCGCCTTTCTCACCAATCTTGCGGAGCATGTGGGGCCGGAGGCGCGCTTCATCCATCAGGGCATGACCTCTTCGGACGTGCTCGATACCTGCTTCAACGTCCAGCTCGTCCGCGCCGCCGATCTCCTCGATGCCGATCTCGAAGCGCTGCTCGCCGCGCTCCGCCGCCGCGCCTTCGAGCACAAGATGACGGTAACCATCGGCCGCAGCCACGGCATTCATGCCGAGCCCACGACCTTCGGTCTCAAGCTCGCGGTCGCCCATGCCGAATTCGCGCGTGCCCGCAAGCGCCTCGCCGCGGCCCGCGCCGAGGTCGCCACCTGTGCCATATCGGGTGCGGTCGGCACCTTCGCGCACATCGACCCGGCGGTCGAGGCGCATGTGGCAGAAAGGATGGGGCTTCGTCCCGAGCCGATCTCGACACAGGTGATCCCGCGCGATGGCCACGCCATGTATTTCGCGACCCTCGCCGTCATCGCGAGTTCGATCGAACGCCTGGCGACCGAGATTCGCCATCTGCAGCGCACCGAGGTGCTCGAGGCCGAGGAATATTTCGCAGAAGGCCAGAAGGGCTCATCGGCCATGCCGCACAAGCGCAATCCGGTGCTGTCGGAAAATCTCACCGGGCTTGCACGCATGGTGCGCACCTATGCGCTGCCGGCGCTCGAGAATGTGGCGCTGTGGCATGAGCGCGACATCTCGCACTCCTCGGTCGAGCGCATGATCGGCCCTGATGCGACGGTGACGCTCGACTTCGCCCTCGCCCGGCTGACCGGCATCATCGACCGGCTGATCGTCTATCCGGAGCGCATGCGCGCCAATCTTGACCGCCTGGGCGGCCTCATCCACTCGCAGCGGGTGCTGCTCGCGCTGACCCAGAAGGGCATGAGCCGCGAGGATGCCTATCGGCTCGTGCAGCGCCATGCGATGACGGTGTGGGAGTCGGACGGCCGCAGCCACCTCAAGGACCTGCTCCTCTCGGACCCCGAGGTGACGAAACGCCTCTCCACCGCCGAGCTCGAGGCGTTGTTCGATCTCGATCATCACCTGCGCCATGTCGACACGATCTTCAGCCGCGTCTTCGACACGGACTGATCGGGGCGCGATTTTGCGGCCCGTTTCATCCATTTCTTAACCCTTCCGTGCTATCTGACAGCGGGTTGTCGCGAAAGGGGTCATCGCGCCGTGCATGCGCGAAAGGAAACGGTACAGCGGGTCGAGCAGTCCCGTCGGGCATTGCAGGATTTCTTCCGGGCCGAGGAATGGAGCGTTCCGTTCCGGCTCGTGATCCTCCTGATTGCCGCCGGGCTTACGCTCTATCTCGGCCTCGGCGCGTGGTCCTGGTTCTGGGTCGGGACCACGATCCTCCTGGAGCTCCTTGGTTATCAATGGCGGCGCCGCAGCCGGCACGTGCGCTGGTCGGGACGTCGTCTGCGCCGAATCCTTCTCACCAACGAGATCATCGGCCATGCCATCCTGATCGCCTGGACCGGAGGTGCCATCGGCCTCTATCACAGCGGCATCGAGCCCGGGCGCCTCGCCGCGATGCTAATGCTCGGCGCGATCGGCATGACCGTTGCGCGCCAGCCGGGGCGGCTCGCTTATGCGATGTGGCTCAATGCCGCCATCCCGTCGGCTGCGCTGGTAACGCTGACCGCGTTCGACCTCGGCACGCTCACCGGTTTCATCCGCTTCGCCGCCGCCTTCCTCTTTTCCGCGAATATCGTGAGCGTCGCCTTCATGGCCCTGCGCGAAAGGAATGCGGTGCTGCAGGCGCAGCTTTCCCAGGAACGGCTGATCGAGGAGCTCGAGGAGGCCCGCGATGCCGCCCTCGCCGGCCGGCGCGAGGCGGAGGAGGTGGCGCGGCACAAGGCCGCGTTCCTCGCCGTCATGAGCCACGAGGTGCGCACGCCGCTCAACGGCATCCTGACCATGGCCGAGGTGCTCGGCCGTTCGTCCCTTGACAACGAGCAGAAGCGGCAGGTGGCGGCGATTGCCGAGTCGGGGCGCATGCTGCTCGGCATTGTCAGCGACATCCTTGATCTCTCGCGCGCCGAAGCCGGCCATGATGCGCCCGTGGCGCGACCAGTGCGGCTTGCCTCATTGCTCGGCGAGGGTCTTGCGCTGTGGCGCCTGCGCGCCCGCGAGCAGGGGCTCTCGTTTGACACGGCGATCGCTCCCGATGTGCCGGATACCGTCCTCACCGACGAGACCCGGCTGCGCCAGATCCTGTTCAACCTTCTCGCCAATGCACTCAAATTCACCGAGCGGGGCGGCATTGCCGTTCGCGTCGAGCGTCTGGCCAAGGGCGACAGCGCGGATCTTCGCTTTGCCGTATCGGACACGGGGATCGGTATCCAGGAGCAGGACCTCGAGCGCATTTTCGAGCGCTTCGAGCAGGCCGATACCGGTCCCGCGCGACGCCATCAGGGCACCGGCCTCGGCCTTGCCATCGTGCGCGATCTCGTGCGCCTGATGGGTGGCCGGATCGGTGTCGACAGCCGCCAGGGCGAGGGCTCGACCTTCTGGTTCACCCTCCCCCTCGTCGCCGCCACGAGGGAGCAAGACGTGGGCGATGAGGACGAAGGCGACGCCTTGCCGGCACCGCCGCGCAGCGGTCGGCCGCGCATCCTCGTCGCCGACGACAATCGCATCAACCGCACCGTATTCGAGGCCCTGCTCGCACCGCTCGATGTCGAGATCACCGCGGTCGAGGACGGAGCGGAAGCGATCCGTGCCGCCGCCGACGCACCGCCCGATCTCGTGCTCATGGACATCCGCATGCCGGGAACCGACGGCCTGACCGCGATCCGTGAGATCCGCGGCCGCCGTGAGACGGCGACGCTTCCAATTATCGCGTTGAGCGCGAGCGGCCGCCCCGAGGACGAGGCGGCCTGCCTTGCCGCCGGCGCCAACGCCTATCTCGCCAAGCCCATCGACAGCGCCGCCCTCTACGGGCTTCTCGAGCGATTCCTTGGCCAGCACAGGGCGTGCGTGGCGCCGCGGAAAAGGGGTGCAGGGCAGACCTGAGAGCCGGCAGGGCCGGCGATGCGACCCGGTGCTCAGGCCTCCTCGGGTGGCGTCAGCTCGTTCCGGATCTGCTCGCGAGCCACGTCCATGAAATGGGCGAGCTGCCGGCGGATGCGGTGCTCGGACATGTCGATCTTCCGCGCCGCGAAATCGCGCCGCAATTTCTCCACGACATCGTCATCGCCGACCTTCTCGAAGTCGGCCTTGATGACCTCCTTCGCATAGGCTTCGGCATCGGCCCCCTCGATCCCCATTTCGCCGGCCGCCCAGAGTCCAATCAGCTTGTCGCGCCGGACCATCGCCTTGAAGCGCAACTCCTCATCATGGGCGAATTTGCGCTCGAATCCCTGCTCGCGTTCCTCGAAGGTGGTCATTCCTGCCCTGCTCCTGCTGGCTGCACCCTGATGACTCTTCATGTACGTGCTCGACGACACCACGGCAAGAGAGCGGGCACCGATTCAGCAAATCGTTGCACAACCGCACGATTCTTTCCTTGCGCCGGAAACGGCAACGCGATATCTTGCGGCGTATAGTAAGAAGCGCTTACAAAATGGCGGACTGACGACCGGGGCTGGTCCGTCATGGCGTCATATCGGGGAGGATTGGTCATGGCAAGCTCCATGCCGCCGTCGCGCGCGCGGCGTTACCATCGCATTCCTGCACTCCTGACCACCACCGCCGTGGCGGCAGCCCTGTGCGCTGCGCCGGCCCACGCGCAGTCAAGCGACGACAGCGACAGCGGCGGCTTTCGGCTCGAGGAAATCGTGGTCACGGCACAAAAGCGCGAGCAGTCGCTGGCCGATGTGCCGATCGCGGTCACGGCGCTCACCGCCGATGCGCTCGAAGCCCGCGGCATCGACAATATTTCCGATCTCCAGTTTTTCGTGCCGACCCTGCAGCTCACCAATTTCCAGGCCGTCTCCTTCGTCGCCATCCGCGGCATCGGCATGGAGAACACGACCTCGGGCGGCGATCCGGGGGTGACGCTGCATCTCGACGGGGTCTATCTCGGCCGCCCGGTGGCAAGCTTCTTCGACCAGTTCGACATCGAGCGCATGGAGGTGCTGCGCGGGCCGCAGGGAACGCTCTATGGACGCAACGCGACCGGCGGCTCGATCAATGTGATCCCGAAAAAGCCCACCGACGAGATCGAGGCCTATGCTGATTTCACCTATGGCAAGTTCGACCGCAAGCGGGCGCGCGGCATTCTCAATCTGCCGCTCGGCGAGGGCCTCGCGACACGCGCGACCGTCAGCTATGAGAAGCGCGACGGCTTCCAGAAGAACCTCTTCCCGGGCGGCACGCGGGCGAACGACGCCGACAATGTCTATCTGCGCGGCCAGGTCCGCGCTGATCTCGGCGAGTCGGCGGATTTCCTGCTTGCGGTCAATTTCTCCGATGTCTCGGGTGTCGGGCCGACCGCCGAGGTGCGCAACCAGTTCATCCGCATCCCGAGTCCCTCGCCGGTGCCGCTCCGGCCCTCGATGAACGCGGTCAACGACACCACACCGCATCTCGTGACCAAGGACACGCCCGAGCATATCGACATGGGCTTCTTCAATCTCGCGGGAACCCTCAGTTGGGATCTCGGCGCGACGACGTTCAAATCGATCACCTCCTTCGGCCATACCGAATACAACAGCCTGTCGGATTCCGACGGCTCGGGCGAGTTCGCCTCGGCGCTGCAGATCGTCGAGGACACCGATCAGCTGAGCCAGGCGCTGCAGCTCACCTCGAATGCCGGCGGCGACTGGCAGTGGATCGTCGGCGCCTTCTATTTCCATGAGAGCTCGGAACGCTTCTCCTTCTTCTTCGATCCCAAGATCCTCAACAATTTCGCGAAAAGCCCGCTCGCCGCGCCCTTCTCGATGTCGCCGCGGATTCGCTGCGCCGCTTGCTGGGAGGCCACCTCCTC
>JBHHTO010000079.1:0-10006 GCA_046753425.1 Rhodothalassiaceae bacterium
GCAGCTTTCGCAGGGCGCGCATGCGCTGCTCAGGCGGGCTGTCCCGCCAGGCCGCAAGGCGCTCGCGGATGGCAACGCACATCTCGCGCGTCAGCGCATTGAGCGCCTTGGGGCGGTTGAGGCGGATGATGCCGAGTGCGCCCCTCTCCTCGAATACGACGTCACGGATGTCCCCGCTCACCGCTGCACTCCCGTCCTTGGCATGATCGACTGCGGTCCGGCGCCAGCATAGTGCCCCCGGCGGCGACGGCAAGAGGGTGGCGCCAGGCATTGCCCCTTTTCGAGCAAGGCCCTAAGGTGCGCCGGAAAGAACAAGGCTCGCCCGGGGAGAGAGCGTAAGATGGTGCCCGCCTATGAAAGCCTGGAAGCGGCGCTTTCCGCCCAGCAGACCTATGTCGGCGCGCTCCCGCAATGGGTGCGCGTGTGGATGGGGTGGATGGAATTCACCTTCCTGTCCTCCTTCTGGTTCCTGGCCGCCCGGGTCGAGGCGCGCTGGGTCCTCGCCACCGCGGTCGCCACCTTTTTCGGCTCGCTCCTCGTGGGCTATCTGTTCGGCTGGTCGGCTCTCTGGGGTGCGGTGCATATCGTGTTGTGGACGCCGCTTCTCGTCTATCTCTGGCGGCGCCGGCCGCCGCTTTCACAAGGCAGCGGCTTTGCCGTCTGGGTGCACCTGCTGATGGCGACGATCGTGATCAGCCTCGCATTCGACATCGTCGATGTCGCGCGCTGGCTGGGCGGGATGCTCTAGAACCGCGACAAGACGCAGCAAGAATGCCAGGGAGAGGACCCATCGACGAGCCCGTCCCCGAGCACTGCGCCCTCTTCACCGACCTCTACGAGCTCAAGATGGCGCAGAGTTACGTCGCCGAGGGCATGGCGGAGACAGCCGTGTTCTCGCTCTTCGTGCGGCGGCTGCCCGAGCAGCGCAACTTTCTTCTGGCCTGCGGTCAGGAGCGGGTCCTGTCGCTCCTCGAGAGCCTGCGTTTCGACGAGGACGACATCGCCTATCTGCGGTCGATCCGGCAGCTCGATCCAGGCTTCGTCGACTGGCTGCGCGCCTTTCGCTTTCATGGCGAGGTCTATGCGGTACCCGAGGGGACCCCGGTCTTTGCCAACGAGCCGATCATGGAGATCGTGGCCCCGATCGCCGAGGCACAGATCATCGAGACGCTGGTGATGAACGAGATCACGCTGGCAACCGTGCTGGCGTCGAAGGCGGCGCGCGTCGTCACCGCGGCCGCGGGGCGGACGGTAGTCGATTTCGCGGCACGGCGGATGATGGGCATCGAGGCGGCGGTGGAGGGGGCACGCGCCTTTTACATCGCCGGCGTCGAGTCGACCTCGAACGTGCTCGCGGGCAAGCGCTACGGAATCCCGGTCGCCGGCACCATGGCGCACAGCTTCGTCCAGGCACACGAGAACGAGGCTGCCGCCTTCCGCGCCTTCGCCGAGAACTTTCCCGGCACGACGCTGCTCGTCGACACCTATGACACGATGCAGGGGGTGCGGACGGCGATCGCGCTCGCCACCGATCCGGAGCGTCCGATCGAGGTTGGCGGTATCCGGCTCGACTCGGGCGATCTCGGCGCACTGGCACGGGAAGCCCGCGCGGCGCTCGATGCCGCCGGCCTCCGGTCGGTGAAGATCTTCGCCAGCAGCGGCCTTGACGAGTACCGCATCGCCGATCTCGTGGCGGCCGGCGCACCGATCGACGGCTTCGGCGTCGGCACCGCGATGGGGGTTGCGGATGACGCTCCGGCACTCGATATCGTCTACAAGCTCTGCGCCTATGGCGGTCGCGGACGGACGAAGCTGGCGGAGGGCAAACCGATCCTGCCCGGCCGCAAGCAGGTCTTCCGTCGCCGCGAGGACGGGCAGGCGAGGGGTGATGTCATCGCGCGTGCCGACGAGCGGCTCGCCGGTGCCGGCCTGTTGCGGCTCGTGATGGCACAGGGAGAGCGCAGGGCGGCCGGGCGGTGCACGCTGGCCGCGTGTCGCCAGCATGCAAAGAGGCAGATTGCCGCGCTGCCCGAAGCCGTCCGCTGTCTCGAGCCCGCGCGGCCGCCCTATCCGGTGGCGCCGAGCGCCGCCCTCGAGAGCTACGCGCAGGCGGTGAGGGAGGCGATCCGAAGGCACCAGGAGGGCTGAGGGCCGGGCACAGCCAGGGAGAGGATCATGAGCGGATCGGTTCACGCATTCTCCGGCGGTGACGCGCTACTCGTGGTCGATGTCCAGCGCGACTTCTGCCCCGGCGGCGCGCTGCCGGTTCCTGACGGCGATGCGGTGGTGCCGGTGCTCAACCGCTGGATCACCGCCGCCCGCAAGGCCCGATGCCCGGTCTATCTGTCGCGCGACTGGCATCCGCGCGGCCATCCGAGCTTTGCGAGCGAGGGCGGGCCGTGGCCACCGCATTGCCTGCAGGACACGCCGGGTGCGCGCTTTCACCCGGATCTCCTTGTGCCCGGGGACGCGATCCTGGTCTCGAAGGGCACACGCTTCGACAAGGACCAGTATTCGGCCTTCGACGAGACCGGGCTCGAGCAGGCGCTGCGCAAGGCGGGCGTTCGCCGCCTCTTTCTCGGCGGCCTTGCGCGCGACGTCTGCGTCAAGGCAAGCGCGCTCGATGCACGGCGGGCCGGGTTCGCGACCTGCCTTGTCGACGCGGGTGCACAGGCGCTCTCGCCCGAAGGTGCGGCTGCCGCCGATCGCGAGATGACCGCTGCGGGAGTGGAAATCATCCGGGGGTGCTAATGCGCCCCCCCCGACGCAGCGGCCCCGGACCCCCGCCGGTATGCGCATGACACAGGATCGGCCTCGACAGCAGTGCGACATTTGATCTCTGTCAAGGCGCATTTGTTGCCTTGTGCTCCAAAATGGCTATGAATCGGTCCTTGAAGCGCGGCCGGCTTCGGGAACGGTCGCGAAATCGATCCCGCAAGGATATGCTCGCGGGCAATGAGGAGTTTGGGGGCGCGGTGATGGATTATCAGCGTATCTTGTCCGACGCGATCAGGGCGGTGAAGGCCGAGGGGCGCTATCGTGTCTTTGCCGATCTTCTGCGCCGGCGCGGCGAGTTTCCCGCCGCCGACCGCGTTACGGCCGACGGACGGGCGCGCCGGGTGACGGTCTGGTGCTCGAATGACTATCTCGGCATGGGGCAGCACCCCAAGGTGCTCGCGGCGATGCGCGAGGCGCTCGATCGCTGCGGCGCCGGTGCTGGCGGGACCCGCAATATCGCCGGCACCAATCACTATCATGTGATGCTGGAGGAGGAGCTCGCCGACCTGCATGGCAAGGAGGCCGCGCTCCTGTTTACCTCCGGCTACATCTCGAACGAGGCGACGCTGTCGACGCTGGCGAAGCTGCTTCCCGGCTGCATCGTCTTTTCCGATGCCCTCAATCATGCCTCGATGATCCAGGGGATCCGCCATTCCGGGGCGGAGAAACGCATCTTCCGGCACAATGACGTGGGACATCTCGAAGAGCTGCTGGCGGCCGTCGAGCTCTCGCGCCCGAAGCTGATTGCCTTCGAGTCGGTCTATTCGATGGACGGCGATATTGCGCCGATCGCCGCCATCTGCGATCTCGCCGCGAAATACGGCGCCATGACCTATCTCGATGAGGTGCACGCGGTTGGGCTTTATGGTCCGCGCGGTGGCGGCATCGCCGACCGCGAGGGTCTGATGGACCGGCTCGACATCATCGAGGGCACGCTGGGCAAGGCGTTCGGCGTCATGGGCGGCTATATCGCCGCCTCGCGGGCGCTTGTCGATGTCGTGCGCTCCTATGCCTCGGGCTTCATCTTCACCACCGCGCTGTCGCCGGTTCTCGCGGCCGGTGCCCTTGCGAGCGTGCGTCATCTCAAGTCGAGCAGCGCCGAGCGCGAGGCACATCAGGAGAGGGCGGCGACGCTCAAGGCACGGCTCGTGGCGGCACAGCTTCCGGTGATGCCGTCGATGAGTCACATCGTGCCGCTGCTGGTCGGCGATCCGGTGCTCACCAAGCGTGTCACCGACATGCTGCTCGAGGATTTCGACATCTATGTGCAGCCGATCAACTATCCGACGGTTCCGCGCGGAACCGAGAGGCTGCGGCTGACGCCGAGTCCGCTGCATGACGACGCCATGATGGATGAACTCGTCGCGGCGCTGACCACGGTGTGGGCCCGCCTCGAGCTCAAGCGCGCGGCCTAGAGCATGCTGTGATGAGATGGAGCCAATCTGCCGGCGTCCTTTTTCGCCATGACCAGGAAGAGCCCGCGGGGCGTAGCGGGCAATACGGCCAAGGGGTCTGACGCCGTCATGGCGGAACAGGCCCTGGCCCCTCTAGGGGTTGCACGCCGGCGGCCGGCCGCGGCGTTGCCGCCCTTGCCCGATGTCCCCGCATCGCGCGGCGGACGGCGCCTGGCGGACGGACACGCTGGCGCGCAACAGAATTGATTCCATATCATCACAGCATGCTCTAGCTTCGTCGCCGGCGGCACGGCCCCGGGACCGGGTGCTGTCGGGACCAGGACCGCGCGGGCGGGAGAGCGCGTCTCATGACACAGGACAAGACCCCGCATGGTGCGATCATCGAATTCATTCCGCTCGGCAATAGCGTCAAGGTGACGGCGGTGGATCCGGCGACCGGCACCGAGGTGTCGATCGTCGGCGCGGCGAGCGCAAGCGATCGTGAGCTGTCGGCGCTGGCCCTGCGCAAGCTCGCCTATGTGCTCGAAAGGAAAACGCCGCCGGAGGGGGGCTCCGGCGGCGGCGGAATCGTCGTCTGAGCTCAGGAGGACTTCTTGCGTCGCCCCTTGCTGCCGCGGCCGAGTCCGATCTGTTTCGCAAACTGCGAGCGCCTCGCCGCATAGCTCGGCGCCACCATCGGATAGTCGGGCGGCAGATTCCATTTTGCCCGATATTCCTCGGGCGTCAGATTGTAGTGCGAGCGCAAGTAGCGCTTGAGCATCTTGAGCTTCTTGCCGTCCTCGAGGCAGATGATGTAGTCATCGGTGACCGATTTCTTGATCGGAACCGCCGGCTTCTGGCGGGTCGGCCCCGACTCTCCAGCCTCCGACTCGAGTTTTTCAAGCGTCGCATGGACGCTTCGAATAACGTCGGACAGACTCGACGCCGGCACAGGATTGTGGCTTACATAGGCCGTCACGATGTCGGCCACCATTTGCATCCTTGCGTCAGTTGCATCGTCCCTGTTACTTGCTTCAGTCATGTTATATTACCCACCTCGCATTGGAGTTGTTTATTAATTATTGCAGCATCCACCGAGTATGGCAACAGTTGTTTTTTGTGAATGTTATGGTGGCATTTGCAGGCCTTGCCGCTTGCGGCGGAACGGGCATCCCGAGCGGTGTCTTGCCGGGTTCTTGATCCAATTCTTGGGGCTTCTTGGCCCCGGCACGGCATATGTGGTAAGAGGCATCGACGTGGCGGTGCTGCCGTCCACGGGGACATTCCGGCTTCCAATCGAAAGCATAGCATGCCGTCGAAGCGAATTGCGGTTGCCTGCGATCATGCGGGCTATGCCCTGAAACGAAGGCTGGTCGAGGTCCTTCGCGGCGAGGGGTGGGAGGTCATCGATCTGGGGACGGATTCCCCCGAGTCGGTCGACTATCCCGATTACGGCTTTGCCGTGGCGGAGGCGATCGCCGAAGGACGCGCCGGGCGCGGCCTCGTGATCTGCGGCACCGGGATCGGGATCTCCATTGCCGCGAATCGCAATCCGGCGGTCCGCGCCGCGCTGTGCGGGGACCCGGTGGCAGCGCGGCTGGCGCGGCAGCACAATGACGCCAATGTGCTGGCGCTCGGGGCGCGCCTGATCGGCGATGTGATGGCCGAGGAGACGCTGCGGGCGTTTCTCGCCACGGATTTCGAGGGCGGGCGCCAGGCCCGCCGCGTCGACAAGCTCGGGCGGCTCCATGCCGCGCCCGTTTCATGACACAAGCCAGCAAGGAGCGATGACCGATGCCGCTTGACGAGAGCGTGAGGCCCGCCGCGGGCGACTTTTTCGCGATGCACCTCGCGGATGCCGACCCGGCGCTGCATGCGGCCATTCGTCGCGAGCGCGCGCGGCAGCAGACCCAGATCGAGCTCATCGCTTCGGAAAACATCGTCAGCCGCGCGGTGCTCGAGGCCCAGGGTTCGGTACTGACCAACAAATATGCCGAGGGCTATCCGGGACGCCGCTACTATCAGGGCTGCGAGCATGTCGATGTCGCCGAGTCGCTGGCCATCGAGCGGGTGAAGCAGCTTTTCGGCTGCGCCTTCGCCAATGTGCAGCCGCACTCCGGCGCCCAGGCCAACGGTGCCGTGCTTCTGGCACTGGCGAAGCCTGGTGACACGCTGCTCGGCATGTCGCTCGATGCCGGCGGACACCTGACGCACGGAGCGGCGCCCAACCTGTCCGGGAAATGGTTCCATTCGGTGCAATACGGCGTGCGGCGCGAGGACGGTCTCATCGACTATGAGGCGGTCGAGCGGCTGGCGCGCGAGCATCGCCCGCGCATCATCGTCGCCGGTGGTTCGGCCTATCCGCGGCATATCGATTTCGCCCGCTTCCGCGCTATCGCCGACGAGGTGGGGGCATATCTCCTGGTCGACATGGCGCATTTCGCGGGGCTCGTCGCCGGTGGCGTGCACCCGAGCCCGCTGCCGCATGCGCATGTCGTCACCTCGACCACGCACAAGACCCTGCGCGGTCCGCGTGGCGGTCTCATCCTGACCAATGACGAAGCGATCGCGAAGAAGATCAATTCCGCTGTCTTTCCCGGTCTGCAGGGCGGCCCGCTGATGCACGTCATCGCCGCCAAGGCGGTGGCGTTCGGCGAGGCGCTCCGCCCCGCCTTCAAGAGCTATGCCCGGGCGGTGGTCGACAATTGCCGTGCGCTCGGCGAGCGGCTGCGTGCGGCGGGGCTCGATCTTGTCTCGGGCGGGACCGACACGCATCTCGTGCTCGTCGATCTGAGGCCCAAGAAGGTAACCGGCAAGGCCGCCGACGAATCGCTCGAGCGCGCCGGCATCACCTGCAATCGCAACGGCGTGCCCTTCGACCCCGAGAAGCCGTTCATCACCTCGGGCATCCGGCTCGGCACGCCGGCCGGCACGACGCGCGGCTTCGGCATCGCCGAGTTCGAGATGATCGCCGACTGGATCGTCGAGGTGCTCGACGGGCTGGCGCGCGGCGGTGACGACAATGCAGTGGTCGAGCAGGCCGTTCGGGCGCGGGTAGGTGACCTGTGCCAGCGCTTTCCGATTTATCCGGATCTCTGACGGGATCCCGCCAGCCGAGGGGAGAGGGGCGCGATGCGCTGTCCATTCTGCAGCAACGAAGACACCCAGGTGAAGGATTCACGTCCGACCGATGACCGCTCGGCGATCCGGCGCCGCCGCTTCTGTCCCGCCTGCGGAGCGCGCTTTACGACCTTCGAACGCGTGCAGTTGCGCGAACTCACGGTCATCAAGCGCAGCGGGCGCCGCGTTCCCTTCGAGCGCGACAAGCTGCAGCGCTCGATCGACATCGCGCTCAGAAAGCGGCCGGTCGAGGCCGAGCGGGTCGAGCGCATGGTCAACGGCATCGTGCGTCGCCTCGAATCCCTCGGCGAAAGCGAAATCCAGTCCGAGACCATCGGGCAGCTCGTCATGGACGCGCTGTCGAGCCTCGATCAGGTGGCCTATGTGCGCTATGCCTCGGTCTACCGCAATTTCCGCGAGGCGCAGGATTTCGAGAATTTTCTCTCAACGCTGCAGGGGCGCGCGGAGGAGAGCGAACTCCGCGAGGGATAGGGCGACATGAGCGCGGCCGATGCCGATATCCGCTTCATGCGCATGGCGCTCGGTCTGGCGCGGCGCGGGCTCGGCCGGGTGGCGCCCAATCCGGCGGTCGGCTGCGTTCTGGTCCGCGACGGTCATGTGCTGGCCCGCGGCTGGACCGCGCCCGGCGGACGCCCGCACGCGGAGACCGAGGCGCTCGCTCGTGCCGGCGCGGCGGCGCGCGGAGCGACCGCCTATGTGACGCTTGAGCCCTGCGCGCATGAGGGCAAGACGCCGTCCTGCGCCAACGCCCTGATCGAGGCCGGCGTCGCGCGTGTCGTTGCGGCCTGCGTCGACCCCGACCCGCGCACCGCGGGCAAGGGGCTCGCCCGTCTCACGGACGCCGGCATCGAGGTGACCCGCGGGGTCTGCGAGGCCGAGGCCGAAGGCCTCAACCGCGGCTTTTTTCTCACGATCCTGGAGAAGAGGCCGCTTGTCGCGCTCAAGCTGGCGATGACGCTGGATGGCAGGATCGCGAGCCGCACGGGCTCGAGCCGCTGGATCACCGGCGCGGCGGCGCGGCGCCACGGCCACCTTTTGAGGGCGCGTCACGATGCCATTCTCGTCGGCCGTGGTACCGTCGTTGCGGACGACCCCGACCTGCGCTGCCGCCTGCCCGGGCTCGAGGACCACTCGCCGGTGCGTGTCGTCCTCTCGCGTGGCGCCCCGATTCCCGAAGGCGCACGCGTCCTCGACAATCTCGACGTCGCTCCCGTTCTCGTCATGACCCCCGAAACGGTCGCGGGAGGGGAGCCCGAGGCGGACGGCTGGCTGCATCCGCGGGCGGTGCTCGAGGCGCTGGCGCTGCGCGGCGTGACGCGGCTTCTCGTCGAGGGCGGCGCGACGACGGCCGCCCATTTCCTGCGTGCCGGGCTCGTCGACCGTCTCTATCTCTATCGTGCGCCGACGCTGATCGGCGGCGATGGGCTTGCCGCCGTCGCTCCGCTCGGGGTCGAGGATGTGGCGTGCGATATGGTGCAATTCCGTCAGGTGGCGACGCGTAGCCTTGGCAGCGACCGCCTCGAGGTCTATGAACCCGCCGGGAATGCGTGAGGATCCCGCGAGATGTTTACCGGAATCATAACCGATGTCGGCCGGGTCCGGGCCGTGCGCCCGGCGGCGGACACCCGGATCGAGATCGCGACCGCCATCGACACCTCGACCATTCCGCTCGGGGCGTCGATCGCCTGCAGTGGCGTCTGCTTCACCGTTGTCGACAAGGGCGACGACTGGTTCGCCGTCGACGCGAGCCACGAGACCTTGTCCTGCACCACCCTCGGCACATGGGCGGAAGGCACGCGGGTCAATCTCGAGCGCGCGCTGCGTGTCGGTGACGAGCTTGGCGGCCATATCGTTACCGGCCATGTCGACGGCGTGGGCGAGCTGCGTCAGGCGCACGCGGATGCCGGCTCGCGGCGGATGACGATCGTCCTGCCCGATGCGCTCGCCCCCTATGTCGCGCGCAAGGGCAGCATCGCGGTGGACGGGGTCTCGCTCACCGTGAACGCGGTTGGTGACCCGCCGGGTGCCTGTTTCGAGGTCAATGTGATACCGCACACGCTCGCCCATACCACTCTTGCCGACCTGCAGCCCGGCGACCGTGTCAATCTGGAAATCGACATCCTCGCGCGCTATCTCGATCGCCTGCAGGCCTGCGTGACGGAGCGGAGCTGATGCCGGAAGGGCTGACCAAGAGCTTTCTCTCGTCGATCGAGGAGGTGATCGAGGACGCCCGCAACGGGCGCATGTTCATCCTCATCGACGACGAGCAGCGCGAGAACGAGGGCGATCTTGTCATCCCGGCACAGATGGCGACGCCGGAGGCGATCAATTTCATGGCCAAACACGGGCGTGGCCTGATCTGCCTCTCGCTCACCCGCGCGCGCATCGAGGCGCTCGGCCTGCCGCTCATGAGCCAGGAGAACCTGACCCGCCACCAGACCGCCTTCACCGTCTCCATTGAGGCGCGCGAGGGCGTGACCACCGGTATTTCGGCCGCCGACCGGGCGCGCACGATCCAGGTGGCCATCGATGCCTCGAAGGGGCGCGAGCACCTGGCCACACCGGGCCATGTCTTCCCGCTGGTGGCGCGGGACGGTGGCGTGCTGGTGCGCGCCGGTCACACCGAAGCATCGGTGGACATCGCCCGGCTCGCCGGCCTCAACCCCTCGGCCGTGATCTGCGAGATCATGAAC
>JBHHTO010000080.1:0-9943 GCA_046753425.1 Rhodothalassiaceae bacterium
ATAGCGCGCATTCTTGAGCGGCTTTCCCGGCGCATCGGCAAGTTCGAGCGCGGCCGCTACGGCGTCCCGCATGGCGGCACCGGCACCATAAAGATGCGCCAGGCTGCCATCGCCATGCTCGAGCGCGCGCAGGAAAGGACCCATGCGATCGAGCCCGTGCTGCAGCCACAGCGGCATCTCCGTCTGCTGGTCATGATAGGCAAGGCGCAGCGAGACGAGGGTTCGCATCACCCGCAGGGCATCGCCGAGCGCCCGGCTCGCCACACCACCATCGGGCAACAGAAAGCCGTCGAGCGACCGCTCGAGTGCCGCCTCGCCGCGGCTGCGCCAGCCCTCGCCGTGCGGCAGCAGCAGCCCCGCGAGCAGCAGCCCCGCTGCAGCCTCGACCCGGTCCACGCCGCGCGGCGGATCGCCAAGCGTGCGCGCCAGGTGGCGCGCCTGGTGGGCCATGCTGTTCAGGACCGAGCTGCGATAGACAAGATCGGAGGAAGAGAGGATGAGCGGGGCGTGAAAGAGCCAGTTTCTGAGCCGCCTCGCCGCGAGTGCGGGTGCCCAGGCGACCGGGTGGAAGCGCGAGAAGGCGTCGATCCAGCCGCGGACGAGAAACTCCGCCACGGCGGACGCCTGCTCGCGATCGTTCGCCATCGCCAGATCGCGCAACCAGTCGAAGCCGAGTGCGGGCTCGTGAAGGCCGGGCCGGCGCACCGCCCGCTCCCAGAAGGCGTCATCTGCGAGCTCCTGACGCTCGGCATCGACGAGGATCGCACCGCCGAGAAGCTGCTCCGCCACCCGCCGGTCACCGGGCCAGGGCTCGTCGGGGCTGCCGAGCAGGCGGAGCGGATGCCGGCCCGACAGGCGCCAGTGATAGCTGCGCCGCCGATAGCCCCAGTACCGCAGCCCTTGTCCCAGAAGGCCGATCAGGCGTTTGACAAGCGGTGCGCCGTTCTGCCGCGCGAGCAGATAGTGTTCCCCCGTTTCCTCGATGGCCGCGTTGTGGTCCCTCGACCCCATCGCCGTGTCCCCGGTTCCCTCGGCGGTCAAGGCTGTCCCCTGAGCGCCGCGATGTTCGACGCATAGGAGGCGGCGCCGCCGGCGAATGTGGCGGTCCCGGCGACCAGGATATCGGCCCCCGCGGCCACCGCCTGTGGTGCGGTCGCACGATCGATGCCGCCATCGACCTCGAGCGCGATCGCGCGCCCGCTGGCATCGATCATCTGGCGCAGTTCGGCGATCTTCCCGCACTGTGAGGCGATGAAGGACTGGCCGCCGAAACCCGGATTGACGGTCATAACGAGGATGAGGTCGACGAGATCGAGCACATGCCGGACCATCACCGCCGGGGTCGCGGGGTTGAGCGCCACACCAGCCTTGCGCCCGAGGCCGCGGATGGTCTGCAGACTGCGGTGCAGATGCGGACCGGCCTCGGGATGAACCGTGAGGAGATCGGCTCCGGCCTCGGCGAAGGCCTCGAGATAGGGATCGGCGGGGCTGATCATGAGATGCACGTCGAAGGGCTTTTTCGTGTGCGGACGCAAGGCCTTGATGACCGCTGGCCCGATCGTGAGATTGGGCACGAAATGCCCGTCCATGACGTCGATATGAATGAGATCGGCGCCGGCCTCGTCGATGGCGCGCACCTCGTCGCCGAGCCGCGCGAAGTCGGCGGAGAGAATTGAGGGTGCGATGCGGATTGCCCGGGCGCTCATGCTCCGGTCCTTAGCAGCTTCGCCGGTGTCGCTCAATGTCGCCGCACGAGGCGCGCGATGAAGAAGCCATCCATGCCGCCGGCCTCTGCCCAGAGATCGGGAGCGGTGAAGACATCGCCGGCTTCGCTGACCGCTGCCTCGAGCCCCGCCACCTCGACAGCCGCAATCGGCTGCCGCGAAAAATCCGCGCGGCGGGCGAGAAAGGCGGCGACCTGATCGGCGCCTTCCTCGGGCTCGAGCGAGCAGACACAATAGACCATCACCCCGCCGGGGGCGAGGAGGTCAGCCGCATGGTCGAGAAGCCGGCGCTGCAGATCGGCGAGCCGGGCGATGTCGTCCGCGCCCTTGAGCCAGCCGACATCGGGATGGCGGCGCAGGGTGCCGGTCGCCGAACAGGGTGCATCGAGCAGGATCGCGGGCACCGGCGCGGGGGGTCGCCAGGCGAGGGCATCGGCGACGACGATCTCGGCAGCAAGGCCGGTGCGGGCGAGATTCTCGCGCAGCCTCGCCAGCCGCGCCGCCGAACGATCGACCGCGATCACTTGCGCGCCCCGCGCGGCGAGCTGCAGCGTCTTGCCGCCGGGCGCGGCGCAGAGATCGACCACCGTCCCGACATCGCCGACAAGCGGGGCGGCGAGGGCAGCCGCGGCATCCTGCACCCAGAAGGCGCCGTCCGCGAACCCGGGCAGCGCCGTCGGGCCGCCGCCGCCCATGAGACGCAGCGTGCCATTGGGCAGGATGTGCGCCCCCAGTGCCGCGGCCCGCTTCGCACGCTCGCGGGGATCCCTGAGGCTGAGGTCGAGCGGCGGTTCCTCGAGCAGGGTGCGGGCGATGCGCGCGAGACGCGCGGTAGCGAAGCGGGCGCGCCAGCGCGCGCCCAGCCAGGATGGCAGATGGATCGCGGGGTCCGCCTCGAGGCCGGCCAGGATCTCCGCCCGCTCGCGCACCGCACGACGCAGCACCGCGTTGGCAAGACCGCGCAGCGCCCGGTCCGCGGGCTGCCGCGCCGTGGCGACGAGCGACACCGTGCTGTCGACGGCGGCATGGTCGGGCACCGCCTGAAAGAGGATCTGGGCAAGACCGAGGCGCAGTGCCTGACGCGTCCAGCGGGCGCGTGGTGGCAGGGGCTTCGGGATCAGGCGCGCAAGAACCGTCTCGATGCCGCCGAGGCGGCGCAGGCAGGTGGTCACCAGCGAGCGCACGAAGGCGACATCGCGCGCATCGAGGGCGCCATCGCCGGTCATGGCGGCGAAAACCTCGTCAAAGGGACGTCGCCGCCCGAGCACCTGGTCGAGAATGCGGAGCGCCACCCGCCGCGCGAGAAGGGGATCGTCGGTCATGGCGCGTTTATGGCGAATGGCTTGCCGGCGCGCCAGCCCTTCTGCCGCCGATCAGCCCCAGGGTCCGGGCCGGTGCAGGGGTCTCGCCGAAGGATCCTGCGTCCGCGCGACTCCCATGTCACGGGCAATCTCTTCCAGCGCGGCGATGCGCTCGGCGGTCGAGGGATGCGTCGCGAAAAGGCTGTCGAGACGGGCGCCGGCGAGCGGATTGACGATGAAGAGATGCGCCGTCGCGGGCGCCTGTTCGGCCGCCGGATTGGGCACCCGGCGCGCCGCCCGCTCGAGCTTGCGCAGCGCGCTCGCCAGCGCCAGCGGCTTGCCCGAGATCTCTGCGCCGCCGTGATCGGCGGCGAACTCGCGCGTCCGCGAGATCGCCATCTGCACCAGCATCGCGGCGAGCGGCGCGAAGAGCATGACCAGGATGACGCCGAGAAAGCCGAGGGGATTGTTGCGGTTGCCGCCGAAGAAGAAGGCGAAGTTCGCGAGCATCGAGATCGCCCCGGCGACCACCGCCGTCAGCGTCATGATGAGGGTGTCGCGATTGCGCACATGGGCGAGCTCGTGGGCGAGAACGCCCTCGAGCTCGTCGCCGTCGAGGATGCCGAGGATGCCGGTGGTGACCGCCACCGCCGCATGCGCCGGATCGCGACCGGTGGCAAAGGCGTTGGGCTGCGGGTTGTCGATGATATAGACCCGTGGCATGGGCAGCCCCGCGCGCCGCGCCAGCATCTCGACGCGGCGATGAAGGTCGGGCACCTCGTGCGGGCTCACCTCGCGCGCGCCATACATGCGCAATACCAGCTTGTCGGAATTCCAGTAGGCAAAGGCGTTCATGGCGAGCGCGAAGAGGAACGCCATCACCATGCCGCCCTCGCCGCCGAGGAGATAGCCGACGGCGAGAAAGAGGCCGGTCAGGGCGGCAAGAAGCAGCGCCGTTTTCATGTAGTTCATTCGTTCCTCGCTTTCGCGGTCTTGAAGATTTCGTCGCGCGAGGCGAATGTGGGGAGCGGGTCGCGGCTGGTCAATGGCCGCACCGCCGGGTGCCATGCTGTGAGGAACAGCGATGCAGGAAACGGGACAGGGACCGGCAGGCAAGGGGCCAGCAGAGGGCGCCGATGGCGACACGCCGGGGGGCGCCGATGGCGACACGCCGGAGGGCACCGCGGCGCGGCCCATGCCACGGGAGATCGGTGGCCCGAAGGGGCCGGAACCGACGCGCTTTGGCGACTGGGAACGAAAGGGAATCGCGAGCGATTTCTGAGCGCGCGGGCCGCGAATCAGGTCTGCGTCCAGGCCTGCGACAGGCGGCGCCGGAGATCGATCAGGTCGTCGACGGCGCTGATCGCGCGCGCGCCATACCACTCCCCGGGGTGGTCCTCGACAAGGTGCACCCTGTCGCGCGATGTCCCGTAGGTCTCGGCAAAGGCGCGGATATCGGCGCGCCGGAAGTTGCCACGCGTTCCGTCGAGAAGAATCGCATCAAGACCGAGGACGAGATCCGGTCCGAGATCGAGCGGCGCCTCGTCGTCGGGACAGTCCGCGGGTCCGACCACCGTCAGCCTGGCGAGCCCGAGCATTCTCGCCGCATAGCTCGTCGGTGTGAGAACGCGATCGGGATTGCGCCCGGTGACGAAGAGGACCCGCCGCGCCCGTTTGCGCAGCATCGCCATCTTGATTCGCGCCAGCACCGCCTCGAGGCGCCGGGCCAGCGTGTCGGCCATGTCCTCGGCGGAAAAGAGGCGGCCGAGAAGCGTGAAAAGCGCGAAATTGTCGCCCGGCTCGCGTGGCCGCGCGGCGACGACCTCGATGCCGCGCTCCGCCAGCGCGGCGAGAACCGGTGGCGAAGTGCGGTCGAGATGCACCAGCGCGTGGGTCGGCTCCAGCTCCCGGATGCGATCGAGGTCGGGGTCGTCAGACGGCCCGACGACGGAACCTGGCGCGGCCGCCTCGGCCGCGGATCCGGAATCCCCGCTTCGGGCGACAAGGCGATTGCCGAGGCCGAGCGCAAGGCAAAGATCCGTGAGAGGCCCGGCGAGCGACAGAATGCGCGCCGCGCCCGCTGCCGGTTCATGGATGACGCCGGCCGCATCGACAAGGCGTTCCTGGTCGTCATTCATCGAACGGTCGCGTGCCGCTGCACGCTGCTCCCTGGATTTGTTGCGGCCATCTGCTCGTCCGGTGCCATTTTCCGTGGGCAGGGGGCATGATGGATCGGGGCCGGAACCGTTTCGTTGTGTCAGGGCCGAATGGTGCCGCAGGACGGACTTGAACCGCCGACCCACGCATTACGAATGCGTTGCTCTACCAGCTGAGCTACTGCGGCGCACGCAACCCGGATCCGGGACCTGCCAGTGTCCGGACGGCGCGGAACATAGTGTCAGCCTGCCGCCATCGCAAGAGATATGTCCCTGCCTGCGCCTTCAGGCCTGCCTGTCCGCGGCCGTGGCGGCGGAATCGCCAAGCAGGGCGAGCGGTGCAGCCGCGGGACCAAGGGCGGCGGCAGCGACGCCGGGCTGGCGCCAGACGAGGCTGTCGAATCGGCCGCATTGGGGGCAGGTGACCGCCCATCGGGGCCGGCTGGCGCCGCAACCGTCGCAGACCCAGCTCGGCGGCGGCGGTGCCGCTTCGACGCGGCGCTTCAAATCAGCGACGGCGGTCGCGTCGCCCTCGGCCTCGGCGAGGCGCAGTCGCAGCGCGGCGAGGCGCCGGTCGTAGTCAAGCGGGGCGGCATGAAGTACGGTGCGCGCGAGATCGAGCCGGTCGGCATCGAGCGCGGCCGCTGCCAGCGCCACCTGGCTCTCGACATGATCCTTGCGGCGCGCCACCAGCGATTCGATTCGCTTGCAGCGCTCGTGACTCGTCTCTTCCGGCGCAAGATCCCGGTAGGGTCCGAGAAGGGCCGGGTGCGGCGCCGCATCCCAGGCCCGGCGAAGCAGCTGCCCTGCCGCCCGTTTCTTTCCCGCCTTGAGCAGGTGACGGGCGGCAAGCAGGGCAGCGGGGGTAAAGCCCGGTCGCAGTTCGAGCGCCTTCTCCGCGAGCGACAGCGCCGCGCCGGCATCGCCTGCGAGGTCGGCTTCCACGGCACGCGCATGGAGCAGCGCGGCCCGGTGGCGGCGTGCGGTATTCGGATCGAAGGCCCCCGCCCTTTGTGCCGCATCGAGCGCCTGGAGCGCCTCTTGCCAGTCACCGGCCTCGACCGCGAGCTCGAACAGGGTCTTCTGCGCCCAGGCGCTCCGGGGGCGCAGCGCAACCGCCGCGCGCGCCTGACGGCGGGCCTCGTCGGGGCGCCCCTCCGCGCGCGCCTCGGCGATAAGACCGCGCAGGCCCAGAAAACCAGCCTTCTCGTCCTTGGCGAGCGCCTCATAATGGGCGCGCGCGATACCGCGGTCGCCGGCCAGCTTCGCCGCCTCCGCCGCGACCACATGGGTGAGCGGCTGCGCCGGCAGCAGCCGCATCGCCCGGTTGGTCATGCGCCGCGCGGCCTTGCCCTCGCCGGCGGCAAGCGCCACCAAGGCCGCATTGAGGGCGTCATAGCCGCGGGCGGTCCGCCGCTCGGCGCGGCGGCGCGGCGAAAAAGGCAGGTCGTGCCACAGCCAGGTCCAGAGCCGCGCGAGGCCCATTCCGGCGAGGAACAGAAGGGCAGCAGCACCGATGAGTACCGCAAGCGAGCTTTCGATCCTGTAGTCGAGCCAGTCGATCACGATCCGGCCGTCATGGCCGGCAAGCCACGCCGCGCCGCTCGCGAGAAGGATGCCGAGCAGCAACAGGACGAGGGCGCGCAGCATCAGTCCGCCCCGCCAGCGGCCGGCGCCGGGCCGAGCAGCGCGATCAGCCGGTCGAGAGCGCGGCGGGCCTCAAGACGCCGTTCTGCCGCGGCAAGCCAGTCCTCGGCCGGCGCACGCGTCGCCGCGTCGAGACCCTCGAACTCCGCAAGCGCGGCCGCCAGATTGTCCCCAGCCAGAGCCGCCTCGGCGCGTGCCATGCGCGCTGCAAGGTCGTTCCCCGCGACGGCGCCCTTGCGGCGGACCACGACGAGATCCGACAGACGGTCGCGCATCCGCGCCCACCAGCCGGCCTCAGGCGGCGGGGCCGCGGCCCGCTGCACCGCCGCCGCGACCTCGAAAAAGGTGTCCCGCAGGGCGGCAAGGGAGGCGACACCGGTCGCCGCGGTGTGGCGCAGGGTCTCGATCGGTTCACGGGCCGCAAGGCGCCTTTCCGGCGGCAGGTCGGCGAGCGCGGCCTCGAGCGCCGCCAGTGGCTCCGCATGGGGTTTGCCCGCGGCGATCGCGCGCTCGAGCGCCAGCAGGGCGGGGACCACCGGTGAAGCCGGGACCGCGGGTGCGTTATGTGCCTCGAGTGCGGCAAGGCGCTCGTCGAGCGCCGCGATGCGCGCGGCAAGCGTCGTTTCCGCCGTCACCGGGGATGTGGCCGCCGGCAAGGCCTCGAGCCGTGCCTCAAGCGCCGCCAGACGGTCGCGGAGCGCCGCCAGCGCGGCGCTCGCATTTACGTCCATTCCGCCCGCGCCCGATTCGAGCCGCGTCAGTCGCTCGCCGAGATCTCCGGCCGCGTCTTGCAGGTCGCCGAGGGCGGCGCTGACACCGCTCAGACCGGTCTCGACGATGGTGAGGCGCGACTCAAGGCGGGCCAGCCGTTCGCGCACCTCGCCGATCGCGGCCTCGAGCGCTTCGTTCGCCGGCGAGGGGAGCGCCTCGGGCGCCGCCAGAAGTCCGAGATCCCGGAATATGCCCTCGACCCGCGGGCCGAGGAACAGGCCGGCGATGAACGCCGCCAGAAGAAGCACCAGAAGCCAGGGCAGCCAGCGCAACGCACCCCGGCGGCGTCCGGCTCCCCCATCCGCCGCCTCCGCTTCCACGAATTCGCCCTCGATCACATGCTCGTCGCCGTCCGCCGTGCTGTTCATCGGGATTCCCGTCTCTTCGCGATCGCCTCAAGGCCGCCGAGGAGCGCGCCGCCATGGGGTGCCGGTGCCGTGACCACCTCGGCATAGCCGCTCCCCGCCGCCGCCGCAACGGCGGGGCTGAGGGCAAGAATGACGAGCCTCGCCATCGCGGCCACACCCGCCTCCTGCTGTACCGCGCGCGCGAATGCCGCCGCCGTGCGCGAAGAATAGAGCAGAACGAGATCGATGTCGCCGGCCTTGAGAGCGGCGACGACATGGGGCGGCAAGGCCGTCACCGGCTGCGCCTCATAGACGATCTCGGTGCGCAGATGAAAGCCCGCCCGGCGCAGGCGATCGGCAAGCGCCGGCCGGTGGTCCCGCCCGGCGGGATGCAGCAGCGTGCCGGCCGCGGGGTCGAGCGCGGCGGCGATCCGGTCGGCGAGCGCCAGGGCATCGCCATCGGCGCTGACGACGCGGGAAAAGCCGGCCCGCCGGGCCGCCGCTGCCGTGCGTGGGCCGACACACCAGGCGGGCAGATCGCGGCCCTCGATCCGCGGCGCACCAAAGCGCACGCCATTGGCGCTCGTGAACACAAGCGCCGCCACGCCCGCCTGCGGGATGGCCCCCTCACCCACGGCGCGGATCTCGAGCATCGGGGCGATGCGCACCGAATGCCCCATGCGACGCAGGCGTTGCGCCAGCGCCCGACTCTCCGGAAGGGGACGGGTGAGAAGGATGCGCATCACGCCTCGGCCCGTATCCGTTCGAGAAACGCGTCGCCGACCTCGCGTCGCAAGGCCGCGCCCGCTGCCGTGCCCAGCGCCGCGGCCTCGGCCGCCGGCCCCTCGCGAGCGATCTGGTGGCAGGCGCTGCCGTCGGGCGTGAGAATGCGCCCGCGCAGATGGAGCGTCCGTCCCGCGATCTCGGCGAAGGCCGCGATCGGTGTCCGGCAGGAGCCCTCGAGCGCCGCGAGGAAGGCCCGCTCCGCGGTGATGGCGATGTGCGTCGCGGCAACGTCCACGCCATCGAGAAGGGTCCGCATCGCGACATCGTCCGCCCGGCATTCGATCGCGATCGCGCCCTGCGCCGGGGCCGGCAACATCTCGTCAAGAGACAGCACCGCGCTCGCGGCATCCGCCCGCCCGAGGCGGGTGAGACCGGCGAGGGCAAGAAGTGTCGCATCGACCTCCCGCCGCGAAAGCTTGTCGAGCCGCGTCCCGACATTGCCGCGCAATGGCACGATCCGGAGATCGGGCCGACGCGCGAGGCATTGTGCCCGCCGCCTGAGCGACGCGGTGCCGATGACGGCGCCGGTTGGCAGATTGTCCAGCCCGCCGCCGGTGCGGGAAATGAGCGCATCGCGCGGATCGGCCCGCTCGAGACAGGCACCGAGCACGAGCCCGGGCGGCAATTCCGTCGGCATGTCCTTCGCCGAATGCACCGCGCAGTCGATGCGGCCGGCGTGGAGCGCCGCCTCGATTTCCCTGGTGAACAGCCCCTTGCCGCCGAGCTCCACGAGCGGCCGGTCGATGATCCGGTCGCCCGTGGTGCGGATGACAACGATATCGACGCCATCGGCATCCAGCGCCGGATGCGCGGCAATGAGGGCGTCACGCACGGCCTCCGCCTGCCACAATGCGAGCGGGCTGCCGCGGGTACCGATCCTGAGCCTGTGTTGCACGCGCCATCGACTACGTGTATCCCCGGCCGCGGTCAACTCCCGGCGAGACGCACATGGTGACGCACCCGATCGTCCTTGGCATCGAAACGAGCTGCGACGAGACTGCGGCGGCTCTTGTTGCCGCCGATCGCCGGGTTCTCGCGCACCGGCTTTTGAGCCAGACCGCGGAACATGCGCCCTATGGCGGCGTCGTGCCCGAGATCGCCGCCCGCGCGCATGCGGCGCATCTCGACGGCCTGATCCGCGCGGCGCTCGACGAGGCCGGCCTCGATCTCGATGCCATCGATGCCGTCGCCGCCACCGCCGGGCCGGGGCT
>JBHHTO010000081.1:0-9734 GCA_046753425.1 Rhodothalassiaceae bacterium
GGCCGGCGGCGACCACGAGGGCGATCACCCGTCGCGCATCTGTTGCATTGGGGACAGGGTCTGCCATATAGATTGCTCAATCTTTGGGCAGTCAGCGCCGAAACGGGACGTCGAGCGAGGAGCCGCGCCGCATGTCGCGACTTGCGTCATCTATAGCCATTGGTCCGGTCGAGATCAAAGACCCGGTGATCCTCGCCCCCATGTCGGGGGTCACGGATCAGCCGTTTCGCCGGCTCGTCAAGCGTTTCGGCTCGCCGCTCCTGATTAGCGAGATGATCGCCTCGGAGGCGATGATCCGCCAGACGCGCGAGTCGTTCCTCAAGGCGAAGGCCGATCTCGACGAGCATCCGGTGGCCGTGCAGCTTGCCGGCTGCCGGCCGCAGGCGATGGCCGAGGCGGCACGGCTCAACGAGGCGCTCGGCGCCGACATCATCGACATCAACATGGGCTGCCCGGTGAAAAAGGTCGTGAACGGCGAGGCCGGATCGGCCCTGATGCGCGATCTCGACCAGGCGGCGTGCCTCATCGAGGCGACGGTCAATGCGGTCTCGATCCCGGTCACCCTCAAGATGCGCACCGGCTGGGACCAGGCCAGCCGCAATGCGCCCGAACTTGCGCGCATCGCGGAGTCGCTGGGCGTGCGGATGATTACCGTGCACGGCCGCACACGCTGCCAGCTTTACAACGGTCGCGCCGACTGGGCCTTCGTGCGCCGTGTCCGGGAGGCGGTTTCGCTGCCGCTGCTGGTCAATGGCGACATCGTTTGCGAGGAGGATGCCGCGCGGGCTCTAGCGCTTTCGCACGCCGACGGCGTGATGATCGGGCGCGGCACCTACGGTCGCCCCTGGTTCATCCGTCAGGTGCAGCATTTCCTCAGGACCGGCGAGAGGCTTCCGCCGCCGCCTCTCGAGGCGCAGGCGGCGCTGGTGCTCGAGCATTTTGACGCCATCATTGCACACTATGGTGTGACGACGGGTGTGCGTATGGCGCGCAAGCATGTCGGCTGGTACACGAAGGGACTGCCCGGATCGGCAGAGTTCCGCAACCGCTACAACCGGATCGTCGATCCGGGCGCGGCGCGCGACGCGATCGCAACCTTCTATGCGCCGCTCGTCGCGCGGCGCGCGGCATGAGCGGCTGAAGGTGGACGGGCATCCGCCAGCCTTGCCGCAATCGGCGGCCCCTCTCGAGCGGCAGATTCTTGCCGCCCTGCCGCAGGTCCTTCTGCTTATCGCAGCCGATGGCACCGTCCTTTATGCCAATGCAGCCGCGGAGGCGGCGATCGGGCGCAGCGCGGCGCAGCTTGCGGGCCGAACCCTCCACGGGCTGTTTGGCGGGTCCTCGGCCGTCGCGACACTGGTCGAGCGTGCCACCGGCGAGGGCGCCGCGACGGTGGCACGCGACGTCGAGCTCGCGGGCTTGCCCGGAATCCGCTGCGCTGACGTGCATGCCGTGCCGGTCGCCGAGGGCGATGGCCAGGTGCTGCTCATTCTCGATGTCCGGCCGGGTGGCAGCAGCCGGCAAACGGGTCTTGCTCTCTCGGGGGCAGCGCGTTCGGCATCCGGCCTCGCACAGATGCTGGCCCACGAGATTCGCAATCCGCTCGCCGGCATCCGTGGCGCGGCACAGCTACTCGAGCGCGGCACGGATGCACGGCAGCGCTCGCTGGCGCGGCTCGTGCGCGATGAGGTCGACCGGATCAGCCGTCTTCTTGATCGCCTCGATGCCTTCAGCGACGACCGGCCGCTGCCGCGGCGAGCGGTCAACATTCATGCCCTGCTTGACCATGTGCGGGCGCTGATGGACGCCGAGGCGGAGTCCGCCGGGGTGACCATCGAAATCGATTATGATCCCTCCCTGCCGGCCGTCCTCGGGCATTGGGATTCGCTTGTCCAGATATTCATCAATCTGGTGAAGAACGCGATACAAGCATCAGAGACAGAAGGGAGACGTGACGCTCACCTTGGCGAAATCACCTTGCGCACCGCCTGTCGCCATGGGGTGCGAAGGCGGGGGCCGCAGGGCGAGATGACCGGTCTCCCGGTCGAGGTTGTGGTCGCGGATTCCGGTCCCGGCATCGATCCTTCGCTCGAACGGCATATCTTCGAGCCGTTCGTGACCAGTCGGCCCGGCGGCAGGGGGCTCGGGCTGGCGCTTGTGGCGCGGCTGGTCGAGGCCCATGGCGGACTTGTCGAGGTCGACAGCGCCGCGGGCAGCGGGACGGCCGTGCGGGTCCTTCTTCCTGCCGCCACCGAGGACGCTGCAGATGAATAGGGTACGGGACAAGGCGGCCTCGGTGATCATCGCTGATGACGACCGCTCGATCCGGCGCGTGCTCGCCGAGGCGCTGTCCGCGGCCGGTTTCGAGACCGTCGAGGCGGCCGATGCCGCAACATTGTGGGATCTGGTGACGCGCGGCGTTGGCGATGTCGCGGTGACCGACGTGCTGATGCCTGACGCCAATGGTCTCGACCTGCTGCCGCGGATCGCCGCGGTCAGGCCGGAGTTGCCGGTCATCGTGATCAGCGCCCAGAACACGCTGGTGACAGCGGTACGTGCCACCGAGCGAGGGGCCTTCGACTATCTCGCCAAGCCCTTTGACCTCGAGGCACTGGAGACGAGCGTGCGCCGGGCGCTCGACCGGATCGCCGGGGCCGCAGGGGACCTGGCGGCGGGTCGCGGGGCACCGGATGTGACCCTGATCGGGCGCGCGCCGGCGATGCAGAAGCTGTACCGGGCGATGGCGCGGCTCATGAGCAGCGACGTGACCGTGCTCATCGAGGGCGAGTCGGGAACCGGCAAGGAGCTGGTCGCGCGTGCCCTGCACGCCATGGGACGAAGACAGAAGGGGCCGTTCATCGCGGTGAACATGGCGGCAATTCCGCGCGAGCTCGTCGAGAGCACGCTCTTCGGGCATGAGCGGGGCGCCTTCACCGGTGCGACGGCTCGGGCCACCGGCCGCTTCGAGCAGGCGCACCGTGGCACGCTCTTTCTCGACGAGATCGGCGACATGCCGCTCGAGGCGCAGACGCGGTTGCTGCGGGTTCTCCAGGAAGGTGAGTTCACCACTGTCGGCGGCACCCGGCCAATCCGTGTCGATGTGCGCGTGATTGCGGCGAGCAACAAGCAGCTGGCGGAAGAGGTGGCGGCCGGACGCTTTCGCGAGGACCTTTACTACCGGCTCAATGTGGTGCCGCTCCACGTCCCGCCGCTGCGCGAGCGTCTCGAGGACATTCCCGAACTCGCGGCCCATTTTCTTGCCCGCGGGGCGGAACAGGGCCTGCCGGCGAAGCGCCTGACCGCTGCGGCGCTGAATTCGCTCAAGGCCCACCCCTGGCCCGGCAACGTGCGTGAGCTCGAAAACCTGGTGCAGCGGCTCATGGTGCTGACCGTGGAGGAACGGATCGGGGCCGAGAGCGTTCGCCAGGCGCTGGCAGCGGGTCATACCGGCACCGACGTGGGCAACAGGCGCGAAAAAGGCTTGAGAGGCGCGGTCGAGGCGCATCTCGCGCGCTACTTCGCGGCCCATGGCGACGCCCTGCCGCCACCCGGGCTTTACGGGCGCATCCTGCGCGAGGTCGAACGCCCGCTCATCGCGCTGACCCTGCGGGCCACGCGCGGCAACCAGATCCGGGCGGCGGCGATCCTCGGTATCAATCGCAACACCCTGCGCAAGAAGATCCGCGAGCTCGGCATCGACATCGTTCGCCCGTCGCGCTGAACGCGCTGTTGCAAAGCGACAAAGTTGTTGCATTTTTGCACCGGTTGCGATGTTCTAGGCTGACATCGTGCCCCGGCGCGGCTCGCGAGAATCCAATGACGGCCAGAGGAGACAGGAAAGGACGCCTGCCGGCGTGGCGGAGACTCGCCCGTCTCCGGCTGCGCGCCCGGCGCTTCGGACTCGGCATCAAGTTCGAGATTCTGCTCGCCTTTGCGGCGGTTGCCGCCGGGGCGGTGACCTATTTCGCGCTCGGGCAGCGTGAGATCGGGACCGCCCCGGGCGATCGCATGGTCGGCATCCTGCTGCTGCTCAACCTGGTCCTGCTGGTCAGCCTCGCCGCGCTCGTCGCCCGGCGCGTGGTCAGGGTATGGCTCGCACGCCGGGAAGGGTCGGCGGGCTCGCGGCTGCATCTTCGCATGGTCGGGCTGTTCGTCCTGGTGGCGGGGGTTCCGGCCGTCGTGATGGCTGTCTTTTCGGTGCTCTTCCTGCAGTACGGCATCCAGAACTGGTTTTCAGAGACGGTGCGTGGTGCGCTCAACAACAGCCTCGAGGTCGCCGACGCCTATATCGAGGAGCATCGCCAGAACATCAAGCTCGACCTTATCGCCATGGCGACCGATCTCAATCGCGTCGCCCCGGCGGCGTCCCGCGATCGCGCCTATCTCAAGACCGTCGTCGAGGAGCAGGCGCTGATCCGCGCCCTTCAGGAGGCCATCGTCTTTGACGGCAATGGTCGCGTGCTCGCCAAATACAGTCTCAATCTGGATCTCTCTGCGAACCGCGTCCCCAATGCCCTGATGCAGCGCGCCCGCGAGGGCGAACTCGTGGTGATCTCCAATCCCGGCGACGACCAGGTGCGTGCGCTGACGCGGCTCGACAATTATTTCGATGCCTTCCTTTATGTCAGCCGTCGCGTCGATCCGCGGGTGACGGCGCATGTCGAGGCAGCGCGGCGGGCTGTCGATACCTACCGCACGCTCGAGGGGCGCCGCTCCGCCTTCCAGCTTCAGTCGAACGGCATCTTCATTCTTGTCTCGCTGCTGGTCCTTCTCGTCGCGGTGTGGATCGGGCTACGCTTTGCCGATCGCCTGGGCACACCCATCAGCCGCCTCGTCACCGCGGCCAACCGCATTCGCCAGGGCGATCTCAGCGCGCGCGCCGAAGGACCCGAGGGGCCCGACGAGCTGGGCGTCCTGTGGCGCACCTTCAACCGCATGACGCGCCAGCTCGAGGCGCAGCGGCGCGAGCTCGTGAGCACCAATCGGGAGCTTGACGAACGACGGCGCTTTCTCGAGGCCGTGCTCGAGGGCGTATCGGCGGGCGTCCTCGGGGTGACGGCAGAGGGGATCATCCATCTTTCCAACCGGCTTGCCTCGGGTCTGCTCGGGCTCGAGCCCGGCGGGCTCCTCGGACGCCCGCTTGAGGAGGTGGCAGCGACAATGGCACCGGTGATCGACGAAGCCTGCAAGTCGCCGCAGAAGACCGCCCAGTCGCAGGTCACCGTCATGCGGGGCGCGCAGCAGCGGAGCTTCCTCGTACGTGTCACCGCAGAAACCGACGCCGGTCGTGTTACCGGCCATGTCGTGACCTTTGACGATATCACCGAGCAGCTCCGCGACCAGCGCACGGCGGCCTGGGCCGACGTCGCGCGTCGCATCGCACACGAGATCAAGAATCCGCTGACCCCGATCCAGCTTTCGGCCGAGCGCCTCAAGCGCAAATACGGCAATGAGGTGGTCTCCGATCCCGCGGTCTTCGCCCAGTGTACCGAGACGATCATCCGCCAGGTCGGAGACCTGCGGCGCATGGTCGACGAGTTTTCCTCCTTCGCTCGCATGCCGGTACCGACCTATCGTCGCGAGGATATACGCGACATCGTGCGGCAGACCGTCTTCCTGCAGGAGATGGGCAATGCCGAGATCGCCTTCGATCTCGCGCTGCCGCCGGAGCCGCTGCAGCTCGTCTGCGACGGGCGCCAGCTCGCCCAGGCGCTTACCAATCTGGTCAAGAACGCCGCCGAATCGATCGAGGCGCGGCGGGCCGAATGCGGTGGCGAGCCGGGACGGATCGCCGTCTCGCTGGCGCGGATCGAGGACGCGATAGAGATCAGGGTCGCAGACAATGGCCGTGGCCTGCCGGAGAATATCGACCGCCTCGTCGAGCCCTATGTGACAACGCGGGCGAAAGGGACAGGCCTTGGCCTCGCGATCGTCAAGAAGGTGGTCGAGGATCACGGCGGTACCCTGGTTCTCGCCAATCGCGACGACGGCGGCGCCGAGGTGCGGATCTGTCTCTCGATCACGCGCCTTGCGGCGCGGGAACCGGGCGAAGCCGCGAGGGCGACGGGCACCGAAGCGGCGGAATAGGCGCTTGGCCGACTGTGTAACGGAATGAGGTGGGGCGATGGCGCTCGATATTCTGGTGGTGGACGACGAGGCCGATATCCGGGATCTGGTCTCCGGAATCCTTGCCGATGAGGGATATGAGGCGAGAATGGCGCATGATTGCGACAGTGCGCTCGCCGCCATCGAGGCGCGGCGGCCGTCGCTGCTCATTCTCGACATCTGGCTCCAGGGAAGCCGGCTCGACGGCCTTGAGGTCCTCGACCTCGTGAAGAAGCGACATCCGGAACTGCCGGTGGTCATCATCTCCGGACACGGAACGATCGAGACGGCGGTGACCGCGATCAAGCGCGGGGCCTATGACTTTATCGAAAAGCCCTTCAAGGCCGATCATCTGCTGCATGTCGTGGCGCGCGCCACCGAGGCCGAACGCCTGCGCCAGGAGAACGAGGATCTCAGGCGACGCGCGGGCTATGTTGCCGAGCTGACCGGAAACTCTGCCGCCATCGCGGCCGTCCGGCAGGCAATCGAGCGGGTCGCACCGACCAATTCGCGGGTTCTAATCTCGGGTCCACCGGGCTCAGGCAAGGAGGTTGCGGCACGTCTGCTGCACGCCAATTCGCGACGCAATCGCGGACCGTTCATTGTCGTCTCGGCCGCCAGCATGGAACCGGAGCGCATGGAGGCCGAACTGTTCGGCGTCGAAAGCAACGGGGGTGTGGAGAAGACCGGACTTTTCGAACGCGCGCATGGCGGTACGCTGTTTATCGACGAGGTCGCCGACATGCCGCGCCCGACGCAGGCCAAGATCCTGCGCGTCCTCACGGACCAGAGCTTCGAGCGGGTGGGCAGCGCCAGCCTGGTACAGGTCGATGTCCGGGTCGTGTCGGCGACCAGCCGCGACCTGCGTCGCGAGATCGCCCGCGGCGCCTTTCGCGAGGACCTTTTCCACCGCCTCGCGGTCGTTCCCATCGAGATGCCGTCACTGAGCGGACGGCGCGAGGATATTCCACTCCTCGTCGATCACTTCATGAAGACGCTGGCAATCGCCACCGGAAGGCCGCCGCGGCCGTTCAGCGAGGCCGCGATGGCCGCCCTGCAGGCCTATGACTGGCCGGGAAATGTGCGTCAGTTGCGCAATGTGATCGAACGCCTGCTCATCATGAGCCCGGGCGGCGGCGATCCGGTCGAGGTGGACTCGCTGCCACCCGAGCTCGTCGACGGTTCGGCCGAGCTGTTACGACCGGACAGCAATCTCGCCATCATGGCAGCGCCCCTGCGGGAGGCCCGCGAGGCCTTCGAGCGCGAATATCTGCGCATCCAGATCACGCGCTTTTCCGGCAATATCTCGCGGACGGCCCATTTTGTCGGCATGGAGCGCAGCGCCCTTCATCGTAAGCTGAAAAGCCTCGGCATCACGCCCGGCAGCGCCCGCGGCAATTGACCCGACACCCGATCTGCGCTTGTCTGGAGCGGGGGGCATGCACAAGGGTAAGCCATGAAGGTCATCATCTGCGGGGCCGGCCAGGTCGGCTACAATATCGCCCGGCATCTCGCCGAGCAGCAGAACGACGTGACGGTGATCGACCGCTCATCCAAGCTGATCCGCAAGATCAGCGATCTGCTCGACGTGCAGGCACTCGAGGGCCATGCCTCGGATCCCAATCTGCTCGACCAGGCCGGCGCCGCCGATGCCGACATGCTGATTGCGGTGACGATCTCGGACGAGGTCAACATGGTCGCCTGCCAGATCGCGCACTCGCTGTTCAATATCCCGACCAAGATCGCCCGCATTCGCAATCAGGCTTATCAGGAGCCGCAATGGGCCGACCTGTTTACCCAGGACAATCTGCCGATCGACGTCATCATCTCTCCCGAGGAGGAAGTCGCGCGTGCCATCTATCGCCGGCTCGAGGTTCCCGGTGCCTTCGACAGCATCCCCTTCGCCGACGACCGGGTGCGGGTGCTCGGGCTGTGGCTCGAGGACAACTGCCCGGTCGTCGACACGCCCCTGCGGCAGCTCACCGAACTCTTTCCCGAACTGCGCATCCGCGTGCTCGCGATCCTGCGCGGCGACCGGCTTTTCGTGCCCTCCGCCGACGATCACATGGAGGTCGGTGACGGCGTCTATATCGCCGTCGAAAGCGCCCATGTGCCGCGGGCGATGGGGGTGTTCGGTCATGAGGAGGAGGCGGCGCGCCGCGTCGCCATCATCGGCGGCGGTTCGGTGGGGCTGTTTCTAGCGCGCCGTCTCGAGACAGATACGCCGCGCATTCATGTCAAGCTCGTCGAGCGCAATGAGGAACGCGCCGCCTTCGTCGCCGACAAGCTGACGCGCACGGTGGTGATCCTTGGCGACGCGCTCGACGAGGAAATCCTGCGCGAGGCGAATGTCGCCGAATCCGAAACCGTGGTCACCGTGACCAACGAGGACGAGGTCAATATTCTGTCGACGCTGCTCGCCAAGCGTTTCGGGGCCAAGCGTGGCATCGCGCTGATCAACAATCCGGTCTTCGCGCCACTGGTCAGCTCGCTTGGCATCGATGTCCGCGTCGATCCGCGCGAGATGACCGTCTCGACGATCCTGCGCCATATCCGGCGCGGGCGAATCCGCGACCTGCATTCGATCCTCGACGGCCGGGCGGAGATCATCGAGGCGGAAACCCTCGAGGCATCGGAACTCGTCGGCAAGACCGTGCGCCAGATCAAGCTGCCGCATGGGGTCGTCGTCGGCGCCATCGTGCGCGAGAACGAGGTGATGATCCCGCGCGGCACGACGGAGTTTGCCGCCGGCGATCACGTCATCCTCCTCGCCATGGCGGACGCCGTTGCCACCGTCGAGCGTCTGTTCTCGGTGCGGCTCGAATTCTTCTAGGCACGGCGCGATGCGGCGCCCCGGCCCTGTGCCGCGGCCCCGGCGGGGCGCCGGCGGCCGGAAGGGACGCTTTGTGACATGCGCGCATTCGTGGCAATTTTGATGCGCGCGTCCCATGGCGGAGCTTGAAGGCCCGCGACGCGTTCTATATGTGTTGAAAGAGTTCTCGCCTCAGGCGCGATGCGGCTGTCCGCGGAACAGGGCGGCCAAAGGTGGCAAACACAACAAGAATGGCGGCACATGTCTGAAAAAACACAGAATCTTCAGGACGTTTTCCTCAATGCGATCCGCAAGGCCAAGACTCCGGTCACGGTCTTTCTGGTCAATGGCGTCAAGCTCCAGGGGGTGATCACCTGGTTTGACAATTTCTGCGTCCTCCTGCGCCGTGATGGGCACTCCCAGCTCGTCTACAAGCACGCGATCTCGACGGTGATGCCGGCGACGCCGATCCAGCTCTTCGAGCCGGATAAGGATGAAGGCGGGAATGACTAGGCGGCGCCGGCACCGCGTGCGATGACGCGCGGCACACCGGCGCGAGAGAACGGCCGCACGGCCCCCAGGGCCATCGTGCTGCACCCCTGTCGCAGCCAGCGCGCGCCCGTGCCGGGCCGCGCCGGGCGTCAGCCTGCGGATCGCCTCGCGGAGGCCGTGGGTCTGGTGCGGGCGATCGGCGTGGCGGTCGCCGAATCACGGCTCGTTGCGTGCACGCGGCCGGTCCCGGCGACGCTCATCGGCCGTGGCACGGTGGCGGATCTGGCCACGCGCGTGCAGGATCTGGGCTGTGACCTGGTGGTCA
>JBHHTO010000082.1:0-9722 GCA_046753425.1 Rhodothalassiaceae bacterium
GTTACACGCGCGTCCCGAATGTTTCCGTGCTGCCGCGACCATAACATGAGGGAGGTACGCTCGGGCAAGTGCACCGTACACGCCGCCGATGGCGAGGTATTGCACGCTTGCGCGCGGCGGCGCGCCGCGGTAGCACGGCAGACATGAGCACGGTGACCATCCATCCCGGTGGTGCAATGTCGCATCTTCCGGTCGGCTCCGGCAGTCGGCGCGCCATCGCTGCCTGGCTGCTGCTCGTCGCCGGGCTGGTCCTCCTGATGGTCGTCGTCGGCGGCGTCACGCGGCTCACCGAATCCGGGCTCTCGATCGTCGAGTGGAAGCCCGTGAGCGGCATCCTGCCGCCGCTTTCGGCGTCGGCCTGGGACGAGGCCTTCCGCGCCTATCAGCAATATCCGGAATACCAGCTTCTCAATCGCGGCATGACGCTTGCCGAATTCAAGTCGATCTACTGGTGGGAATATGTTCACCGCCTTCTCGGGCGGCTCATCGGCATCGCCTATGCGCTGCCGCTCGTCCTCTTCTGGATACGCGATCGCATTCCGCGCGGCTACAAGGGCCGGCTCCTGTTCATTCTGGTTCTCGGAGCGTTGCAGGGCGTGCTTGGCTGGATCATGGTCCGCTCGGGTCTGGTCAGCGAACCCGAGGTCAGCCACTACCGGCTTGCGGCGCATCTCCTGCTTGCGGTCAGCATCTATGCGCTTCTCATCTGGACGGCACTCGATCTCGTCGGTGCCCGCCGCCGCTGCCGCGATCCCGTGTTGCGACGGCGGATGAAGCTCTTCCTCGCACTCGTTTTCGTCCAGATCGGACTTGGCGGGCTCGTGGCCGGGCTCAAGGCGGGGCACGTCTATGGCGACTGGCCGTGGATGAACGGCCGCGTCTTTCCGGAGCTTGCCTGGTCGATGCGGCCCTGGTGGCGCAATTTCGTGGACAATGCGGCGCTGGTGCAATTCGAGCACCGTCTTGTCGCCTATCTGCTCGTCCTGCTGGCGGTGGCGATCCTGATGCGCAGCTTTCTCCGTCGTGCGCCCGGACCGGTCCGCATCGGCGCGGTCATGCTGCTGTTTCTCGTCGTCGCGCAGGCGACGCTGGGGGTGATCACCCTTTATTCCGGCGTCGCCCTGCCGATCGCCGTCCTGCATCAGGCAGGGGCGCTCGTGGTACTGGCGGCGGCACTCGATCTGCTTCATCTGCACGGACGTGAGGAGAAGGGCGCATGAGCGGCATCGTTACACTCTATGTCACCGTCTCCGATACGGAACAGGCACGGTCGCTGGCGCGCACCCTGATCGATGAGCATCTTGCCGCCTGCGCCAATATCCTGCCCGGAGGCCGCTCGATCTATCGCTGGAACGGCGACATTGTCGAAGAGGGCGAATGCTATGTCCTGTTCAAGACACGGGCGAAGCTCGCCGATGCGGCGGTGGCGCGCCTTTCGGAACTGCACGAATATGACGTGCCTTGCATCGCTGTCTGGCCCTGGTCAGGGGGCGATGCACGCTATATGGCCTGGGTCCGCAAGAACACCCGCGACACGGACCCGGCTGCATGACGGTATCATTTTACCGCCATCATAAAGCCATGACAAAAAGCCGGGAATCCTGTTGACAGTGAGAGACGGCTCGCGTATCTGGCGGCCCGTCGCAGGCTCCGGCCGGACGCGTCGCGCGTCGCCGCAGCCGTACCGGGTTACGAGCAAGGGATGGACCGGACATGAAGACCTATTCGGCGAAGCCGAGTGAGGTTGAGAAGAAATGGATTCTCGTGGATGCCGAGGGCGTCGTCCTCGGTCGTCTCGCCTCGATCATCGCCAACCGGCTGCGCGGCAAGCACAAGCCGGGTTACACCCCGCATGTCGACTGCGGTGACAATGTCGTCGTGATCAATGCCGAGAAGGTGAAGCTGACCGGACGCAAGCGCGAGCAGAAGGTCTATTACCGCCATACCGGTTATCCGGGCGGTATCAAGTCAGAAACGGCGCGCGACATCCTCGAGGGACGCTTCCCGGAGCGGGTGATCGAGAAGGCCGTCGAACGGATGATCCCGCGTGGCCCCCTGGGACGGCGGCAGATGAACCATCTCAAGGTCTATGCCGGGCCCGAACATCCGCACGCGGCCCAGAATCCCGAGCTGCTGGACGTGGCGGCGATGAATCCGAAGAACAAGAGGTAGGCGCGATGGCGACGGAAAAGCAGACGCTCGAGGATCTCAAGGAGCTGACCGCCGGCGAGGCGGAGGCCGCGGTCGCCGCGCCGGTCGAGCGCACCCCGGAGATCGACGACAAGGGCCGGGCCTATGCCACCGGGCGGCGCAAGGATTCGGTGGCGCGCGTGTGGATCAAGCCGGGCAGCGGCCGCATCACCGTGAACGGCCGCGACCAGGAGCAGTATTTCGCCCGTGCGACGCTGCGACTGATCGTCAACCAGCCGTTCGAGGTCGCCGGTCGGCGCGACCAGTATGACGTCATCGCGACGGTCAAGGGCGGCGGCCTGTCGGGTCAGGCGGGCGCGGTCAAGCACGGCATCGCGCAGGCGCTGCAGCGCTATGAGCCCGAGCTGCGCGCGCCGCTCAAGGCGGCCGGCTTCCTGCGGCGCGATCCGCGCGTCGTCGAGCGCAAGAAATACGGCAAGCGCAAGGCCCGCAGAAGCTTCCAGTTCTCGAAACGCTGATCCGGGTTGCGCCGGAAACGGGGCCCTTGCCGCACCGTGCGGCAGGGGCGCCCGCCTGCGCGGCGGCTGCCGTCAGGGCGCGCGCGGCGTGCCCGGCAAGGGGCTGATGAGACCCTCGGCGGGTGTCGATACATCCTTGATGACGACCCGCGACCCGGAGACCCGGGCCGCGCCGCTGGCGATCAGCCGGACCGCCTCGGCATAGATCCGGTGCTCGTAATCGAGCACGCGGGCGGCGAGGCTTGCGGGCGTGTCGTCCGGCGCCACCGGCACCACCGCCTGCACGATGACCGGTCCGCTGTCCATCTCCGCACGCACGAAATGCACCGTGCACCCGGTGAATCGGACCCCGTCCTCGATCACCCGCTCATGGGTCCGGAGTCCCTTGTAGGCGGGGAGCAGCGAGGGGTGGATGTTGATCAGGCGGTTGCGCCAGCGGTTGACGAAATCGGGGGCGAGAAGGCGCATGAAACCGGCCAGGCACACAAGCTCGACGCCGGCGTCGACGAGCGCCGCATGCAGGGCCTCGTCGAAGGCATTGCGGTCGGCGAATTCGCGGTAGTCGACGACCAGCGCCTCGATCCCCGCTTCCCGTGCATGGGCAAGCCCGGGCGCCCCGGGCCGGTCCGATATCACCAGCCTGACTTCGGCCGGATAGTCGGGACCGCGGCAGGCCTCGATCAGCGCCTTGAGGTTGCTGCCGCGGCCGGAGATAAGGACACCCAGTCGCAAGCGGGCCATCACGCCACCTCCGATGTGGTGGCATCCGGCACGTGGAACCCGTCCGCTTGCCCCCAGACCCCCCGACCGCCGGTGATGCGGATGGGGGGCGCATCGTCATCCGGCTCGATCCTGCCAATGCGCCAGACCGTCTCGCCGGCGGCCGCGAGGTCGCGGGCGATGTCTTCCGCCTCGGCCGCGGCGACGATCACCACCATGCCGATGCCGCAATTGAAGGTGCGCAACATTTCGCCGATGGCGATCTTGCCGAGCTCCCTGAGCCAGGCGAACAGCGGCGGCAGCGGCCAGGCTCCGGCATCGATGTGCGCGGCGAGACCCTTGGGCAGGATGCGCGGCACATTCTCGATCAGGCCGCCTCCGGTGATGTGGGCGAGGCCCCGGATGCGCCCGGCCTGGAGCAGGGGCAGAAGGCTCCGCACATAGATCCGCGTCGGCTCGAGGAGGGCGGCGCCGAGGCTCTTGCCGGAATCGTAGGGTGCCGGGTCGTCATAAGCCAGACCGCGATCGGCGATCAGCCGGCGGATGAGCGAAAAACCGTTCGCGTGCGCCCCCGAGGAGGCGAGCCCGAGGAGGATGTCGCCGGCCGCAATGCGCTCACCCGTCAAAAGATGCGCCCGCTCGACAGCGCCGACGACGAAGCCGGCGAGGTCGTAGTCGCCAGGCGCATAGTGCCCCGGCATCTCGGCCGTCTCGCCCCCGATCAGGGCGCAGCCGGCCTGTCGGCACCCTTCGGCGATACCGTTGACGACGTCAGCGGCGATCGCCGGATCGAGACGCCCGGTGGCGAAATAATCAAGAAAGAAAAGGGGCTCGGCCCCCTGCACGAGGACATCGTTCGCGCACATGGCGACGAGGTCGATGCCGAGTCCCCAATGATGGCCGGTCTCGGCGGCGATCCGGAGCTTGGTGCCGACGCCGTCGGTGCCGGCGACGAGCAGCGGATCGCGATAGCCAGCGGCGGCGAGATCGAAAATGGCGCCGAATCCGCCGAGCACGGCATCGGCACCGGGACGCCGGGTGGCTGCGGCGGCCGGGGCGATCGCCCGCACGAGGGCATTGCCGGCGGCGATATCGACGCCGGCATCGGCGTAGCTGTACCGCGCGCGCCGCGCTTGCTTTTTCCTGTCGATGCTCATGACTCTGCCCGCTGCGCCCCCTTGCTGCTGCGACCGGGCAAAAATGCGGTGAAACTGCCAGCAAGGGCAAGCCTCTTCTCGCCCTCCTGCCGCAGGCTCGCCGCAATCGCATGGGAGCTTTCCCCGCCCTGTCGGGCTCGTCTATAGTGATGGCGGAACCAAAGGGGAACACGCCGAAAGGTGCCGATGAAGGTCTTGCCTCCCTTGCTTGCCCTCCTTGTGGTCACTGGTCTGTGGCTGGCCGCACCCGTGCGCGCGGCGATGGCCGCCGAGGGGACGGAGGAGACGCTTTTTACGGTCTACCGGATCGCCGTCGACGTGACCGCGAGCACCGCCACCGCAGCCCGCCGCGAGGCGCTAGAGGAAGCGCAGGAGCGGGCCTATCGCACGCTTCTCGAAAAGCTTGTGGCGGCGGAGGACGTGGCGGCGCTGCCGCCGCCGAATCCGGCACTCATGGAATCGCTCGTGCGCGCGGTCGATATCGTCGAAGAGCGGCGCTCGCCGACGCGCTATCTGGCGACGGTCAATGTCGCCTTCCGTGCGGACGCCGTGCGGCAGCTCTTCGCGAAGGCCAGTGTCGCCTATACCGAATCCATGGCCGGCCCCTATCTTCTGGTGCCTTTGTTCACCGACGGTGGCGTGCGGCGTCTTTTCGGCGAGCATGACTGGCGCCGCGCCCTGCTCGCTGCCGATTGGGACAACCGTCTCATCCGCTATGTGCTGCCGCAGGATACGCCGCGCGTCCGCAGCCGGCTTGCACCGCGGCGTCTTGCCCGCCTGCCGGCGTCCGAATTCGGGCCCATCGCCGCCGCCCTCGCGGTGCGGCAGATGGCTGTCGCCGAGGCGATGGGGGGCTTCGATTTGGCGAGCGGGCGTTATGCGGTCCGTTACCGGGTGCGGCTCGGGCCCGAGGACGCGATCGACGAATCGGGCGAGATCCTTGCCCGCGAGGGGGAGGATCGTGCAGCGGTCCTCCTGCGTGCTGCGGACCAGGTGCTCGACCGGCTCGATGCGGCGTGGAAGAACCGCACGCTCATCGCGGGAAGCGAGATCGCCCGAATCGCGGTGCAAGTCCCGGTGCGCAACCTTGACGACTGGCTCGCCGTGCGCAGCCGTCTTCTTGCGGTGAGCCTCGTTCGCGAGGCCGACCCGGTTAAGATCGCCTTGCCGGTGTCACGCCTGCGCATCGTCTTTGCCGGCTCGATCGAGCAGCTCCGGCTTGCCCTGTCCGAAGCCGGACTTATGCTCGAGGGCAGCGCGGACGGGGCGGTGCTGAGGCTGCGCGAGATGGCACCGCCGGCGGCAACGGCGGAGCCGACGCCGGGAGAGGAGAGCCGATGAGCGGCGAGATGGATCGTTCGACCCTGTACCGGCGGCTTTTTCCCTGGCTGCTGCTCGCTGCAGCGCTTCTTCTTGCCTATCTGACGCGGGCTATCCTGCTGCCCTTTGTCGCCGGCTTCGCGGTCGCCTATCTGCTCGACCCGCTGGCCGACCGCCTCGAAAACAGGGGCGTGCCGCGCGGGCTCGCGGCGGCTGCCATCATCGGCCTCTTCTTCGCGCTGGCGGTCGCCGTCGCGGTGGCGCTCTACCCGCTCCTGCAGGCCCAGATCCTCGACCTCGTGCATGCTCTGCCCGATCTTTTCGCCACCCTGCGCGCACGCGCCGACTCGCTCTTGTCCTTCCTCGATACCGAATTCGGAGAGTCGGCACGCGAGGAAGCCCAGGGCCTCATGACGGCCGCGCTCGAGAAGGGCTTCGCTGCCGCGGGTGATGTCGTGCGCGGGCTCTTTGCCGGCGGCATCGCGCTGTTCAACCTCCTCTCCCTGATCCTGATTTCGCCGGTGGTCGCCTTCTATCTCCTGCGCGACTACGACCGCATCATGGCCCATCTCGACACCCTGCTGCCGCCGCGGGAGGCGCCGGCGATCAAGGCCATGCTCGCCGATGTCGACACGGTTCTTTCCGGCTTCGTCCGCGGGCAGCTCACCGTGGTCGTGGCGATGGCCGTGATCTATGCCTTCGGCTGGAGCGCCATCGGCCTCGATTACGGTCTCCTTCTCGGACTGCTCGCCGGCGTCCTGACCATCATTCCCTTTGTCGGCATGATCTTCGCCGCCAGCCTCGCGCTCGCCGTCGGATTCGCGCACTGGGGTGCCGACTGGTCACAGCTCGGGCTCGTCGCGGGGGTGTGGGCCGTGGCCCAGGCACTGGAGGGCACCATCCTCACGCCGCGACTGGTCGGCAAGCATGTGCGCCTGCATCCCCTTTGGGTGCTGTTTGCAGTTTTTGCCGGCGGCGAGGTGGCGGGATTCGTCGGCGTTCTCGTTGCCATTCCGGCGGCGGCGGTGATCGCCGTCCTCGTGCGTACGACGCTGGCGCGCTATCGTGCTGGCACGGGCGCGCAGGCGACGCTGCCGCTTGCCGATGCCGGATCCGCCACGCGGGAGGAAGCATGACGCAACTGGCGCTCGCGCTTCCCTGCCGCACCAGTCATGACGGCGTCGATTTCCTGATCGCGTCGCCGAATTGCGCAGCTGTCGCCTTCATCGATCGCTGGCCGGACTGGCCGGGGCATGCACTGGCGCTGGTCGGTCCGGCAGGAGCGGGGAAGACGCATCTCGCCGCCATCTGGCGCGAGCGCAGCGGCGCCGTGCGTCTTGCAGCCGACGCGCTCGGCGGGGCGCCGGCGGCGGTCGGGCGAGGCGGTGCCGCCTTCCTGGTCGAGGACGTCGATGCGGCACTCGCGGACGGAACGCTCGCCGAAGCCGATCTGCTGCATCTCTACAACTGGTTACGGGAACAGGGCGGGTGGTTGCTGCTGAGCGGGCGCCGCGCGCCGGCGCAGTGGCCGGTCCGTCTGCCCGACCTGCGCTCGCGGCTGGCGGCGCTGCCGACGGCAAGGATCGGGCCGCCGGATGACGATCTTCTCGCGGCGCTTCTCGTCAAGCAGCTCGCCGATCGGCAGTTGCAGGTGGCACCGCGTGTGATCGAGTACGTGCTGGCACGGATCGAGCGCTCCTTCAGCGCGATCGAGGCTCTCGTCGCCGCACTCGATCGCGCATCGCTCGAACGACGGCAGGCGATTTCGCTGGCCCTGGCGCGGCGGGTCATGCACGAGATGGAGACCGGCAGAAGGTGAGCGGGGTCATTGACGAAATCGTCATCGTCGACGGCTAGACTTCAACATGTGGCACGATCTCCCATATGCCTCTTGAGGCGGGAAAGCGACGCGATGGACAGGCAGAGACAGCAGACGGAGGCAGCGGAGAGCGCCCGGGACCGCGTGGCGGCGTTCCCGGCTGACATACGCTTCATCAACCGCGAGCTGTCGTGGCTGCGCTTCAACATGCGCGTGCTCGAGGAAGCGGACAATCCGAACCACCCGCTGCTCGAGCGGGTCCGCTTCCTGTCCATCTCGGGCAGCAATCTCGACGAATTCTACATGGTTCGCGTCGCCGGCCTGCGCGGGCTTGTTGATTCGGGGCTCGACGTGGTCAGCGACGACGGTCTGACGCCGGCGCAGCAGCTCGCCCGGGTGAACGAGCTGGCGGACCAGTTGATGACCGCACAGCAGCGGACCTGGCGGGCGCTGCGCCGCGAATTGCGCGAGGCGGGCATCGCCGTTCTCGATGCCGAGGAGGTGTCCGAGGCGGAGCGCGACTGGCTCGAGGATTTCTTTCTCGCCAATGTCTTTCCGGTGCTCACTCCGCTTGCCATCGATCCGGCGCATCCCTTTCCCTTCATTCCCAATCTCGGCTTTTCGCTGGTGCTGGCTCTTGAACGGGAGCAGGACGGCCGCGAGATCCACGCCCTGTTGCCGATCCCGGACCAGGTCGAGCGCTTCGTGCGCCTGCCGGGCACGGCGATCCGCTTCCTGCCGCTCGAGCGCCTGATCGGGCTGTTTCTCGATCAGCTCTTTCCCGGTTACCGGATCCGCGGCAGCGGCGTCTTCCGCATCATCCGCGACAGCGACGTCGAGATCGAGGAGGAAGCGGAGGATCTGATCCGTCTCTTCGAGACCGCGCTCAAGCGCCGCCGCCGCGGCCGCGTGATCCGGCTCAAGATGAATTGCGGCATGCCGCCGGAACTCGCCGGCCTGGTCATCGAGCAGCTCGATGTCGACCAGGATTCGGTGACCTGTGTCGACGGCATCCTTGGCATCTGCGACACCAAACAGCTTATCGTCGACGAGCTGCCCGAGCTCCGCTTCAAGCCTTACAACCCGCGTTATCCGGAGCGCGTGCGGGATCACGGGGGCGACATCTTTCGCGCCATCCGCGCCAAGGATTTCGTCGTTCACCATCCCTATGAATCCTTCGACGTGGTGCACCAGTTCCTGCGCCAGGCGGCGCGCGACCCCGATGTCGTCGCGATCAAGCAGACACTTTATCGCGCCGGCTCGCAGTCGGCGATCATCGACGCGCTCAAGGAGGCATCGGAGGCCGGCAAGTCGGTGACCGCGGTGGTCGAGCTCAAGGCCCGCTTCGACGAGGCGCAGAACATCAAATGGGCACGCGATCTCGAACGGTCCGGGGTGCAGGTCGTGTTCGGCTTTCTCGACCTCAAGACCCATGCCAAGGTGACCATGATCGTGCGCCGCGAGGGGCGCCTGCTTGCCACCTATGTTCACTACGGGACCGGCAATTATCATCCGGTCACGGCGCGCTACTACACCGATCTCAGCTTCTTTACCGCCGATGCCGCGCTCGGCCGCGACGCGGCGCGCCTGTTCAACTACGTGACCGGCTATGCGCGGCCGCGCGACATGGAGAAGATCGCCATGTCGCCCTTTGACATCCGCGATCGCCTGATGGCCCTTATCGACGCCGAGATCGGCCATGCCCGGGCGGGGCGGCCGGCGGCAATATGGGCGAAGCTCAATTCCCTCGTTGATGCACGCGTCATCGACAAGCTTTATGAAGCCTCGATCGAGGGCGTCGAGATATTGAGCGAAGTCGCGTTGCACGGGGTTGTTGGCGGCCATGGTGAGAGTGAGTTGGCCGCCAGGTCGTGTCAGGCGGCCGGCACGGCGAATGAGGCGGTTGCGGAAAGTGGCGGCGCGTTCGAACAGCCAAAGGCAGGCGCGCTTCAAAGTCTGTCGACGAACTGGTGGGCTGACGGCCATTTGCAACTGTCGGCAGAGATTATGGGCCAGGCAACAGGCGAGCGCGTAGAC
>JBHHTO010000083.1:0-9691 GCA_046753425.1 Rhodothalassiaceae bacterium
TCCGGAGGCGGATTTCTTTGACCCCGCCTCGCGCAAGCTTCATTTCGCGACCTCGGCGCCCGGGCTGTCGCTGATCCGGGTGCGCGCCTTCGACGTCGCCACCTTCGTCGCCTTCGGTGCGGCGCATCTCGGCATTGCCGGCAATGATGTCCTGCTCGAGTTCGATTATCCGGAAATCTACGCGCCGCTCGATCTCGATATTGGCCACTGCCGCCTGTCTCTGGCCGAGCCGGAGGCGATGGCCGCCGGCGATGATCCGGCGCAGTGGTCGCATGTGCGCGTGGCGACGAAATACCCCAATGTGACACGCGCCCATTTCGCTCGCCGCGGCGTACAGGCCGAGTGCATCAAGCTCAATGGTGCGCTCGAGCTTGCGCCGGCATTGGGGCTGTGCCGCCGCATCGTCGATCTCGTGTCCACCGGGGCGACGCTGCGCGCGAACGGCTTGAGAGAGGTTGAGGTGCTGGCCGAGGTCACGGCACGGCTGGTCGTCAACCGGGCCGCCTTCAAGACCCGGCCGCACGAGGTCGGACGCTGGATCGATCGCTTCGCGAGCGTCTGCGGAGGGGCCGATGCCGCTTGAACTCGACTTCCGGGCGCCCGATGCCGGGCCGGGATTCTCGGAATTCCTCACACGCAAGCGCGCGCGTGCGGCCGATGTCCGCGACGCGGTGCGTGCCATCATCGATGCGGTGATTCGCGATGGCGACCGGGCGCTGTGCGAGCTGACTGCACGGCTTGACGGCTTTTCCTCCGATCCGGCGGGGCTGATGGTGCCGCCCGCGGCGCTGACCGCGGCCCGTGCGGACATCGATCCCGAACTCCGCCAGGCGCTTGAATTCGCTGCCGAGCGGATTCGCGCCTTTCACGAGGGGCAGCGGCCCCGCGACCGATGCTATACCGATGCCGCCGGGGTTCGCCTCGGCGAGCGCTGGACCGCCATCGGGGCGGTGGGGCTTTATGTGCCGGGTGGGCAGGCGAGCTATCCCTCGAGCGTTCTCATGAACGCGATTCCGGCCCGCGTGGCCGGCGTCGGGCGGCTGGTGATGGTCGTTCCCGCACCCGGTGGGCGGATACCGGCGCCGGTTCTCGCCGCCGCAGCGCTTGCCGGGGTCGATGCCGTCTATCGCGTCGGTGGCGCGCAGGCGATCGCCGCACTTGCCTATGGAACGGCAACGATTCCCGCGGTCGACAAGATCGTCGGTCCGGGCAATGCCTATGTGGCGGAGGCCAAGCGGCAGGTCTACGGGCAGGTCGGGATCGACAGCATCGCGGGGCCCTCCGAGATCCTCATCGTCGCCGACGGCGGCAACGATGCGCGCGCGATCGCCGCCGATTTGCTGGCGCAGGCCGAGCACGACCGCGATGCGCAGGCGGTTCTCGTCACCGACGATGCCGCTTTCGCCGAGGCCGTGAAGGCCGCGGTCGCGCGGCAACTGGGGCAGCTCGGCCGGTCGGCGATCGCGGCTGCAAGCTGGGATGCGCATGGTGCGGTGATCCTGGTCGAGGACCTCACGCGGGACGCCCCGCCCCTCGTCGACCGGCTGGCACCCGAGCATCTCGAGCTGGCGGTCGCGGATCCCGACGTCCTGCTGGCCCGCATTCGCCATGCCGGGGCGATCTTTCTGGGTCGCCACACGCCGGAAGCCGTTGGCGATTATGTGGCCGGGCCGAGCCACGTCCTGCCCACCGGCGGCGGGGCCCGCTTTTCCGGCGGCCTTTCGGTCCTCGATTTCATGAAGCGGACGACGCTGATCGGCTGCAGCGCGGCGGCGCTCGAGGCGATCGGTCCGGCGGCGATACGGCTTGCCGAGGCGGAGGGTCTTGATGGCCACGCGCGCTCGGTCGCCCTCCGGCTGGACGGGGCGCGATGAGCCGCGGTGGACACAAGCCGCCGCAGAGGCTGGTGGCGGTGACGCTTGACGAGGCGAGCATCGTGCGCTGGAGCGCCGATGTCGAGCACGAACGGCGGGTCGCCATTTTCGATCTCCTCGAAGACAACAGCTTCGCCCCGACCGCACCTTTCGCGGGTGGCTATCATGGCCCCTTCCGGCTTCATCTGCGCATCGAGGACGGGCGGCTCGTCTTCGAGCTCTCCGACGAGAGCGGCGGCTATCTCGATTCCTTTCGCCTCGCCCTGACCCCGTTCCGGCGCGTCATCAAGGAGTATTTCCTCGTCTGCGACTCCTATTACCGGGCCATCAAGTCGGCGAGCCCACAGCAGATCGAGGCCATCGACATGGGCCGGCGCGGCCTTCATGATGAGGCGGCGCGGCTCTTGCGCGAGCGGCTGAAGACCAAGGTCGAGATCGACGACAACACCGCCCGGCGTCTGTTCACGCTGATCTGCGTCCTGCACATCCGGGGCTGAATCGCATGACTGACAGGCCCGCAGACCAGTCCGCGCGCACCACGCCGCCGCCGCGACGGCTTCTCTTCCTCTGCGACCGGAATTCGGTGCGATCGCCGATGGCGCACGCCCTCGCCGCCGCCCGTGCCGGCAATGCCGCGTGCATCGACTCGGTCGGGCTCGAGGCGGGAACGCTCGACCCCTTCTCCGTCGCCGTCATGGCCGAGATCGGGGCATGTGCCGCGCGAGTCGGACGCCCTCGGCGACGCGCGGTTCGACCTCATCATTGCCCTGACGCCGGCGGCGCGGACACGGGCACGGGACATCGCCGCCGCCTCCGGGGCCGCGGTCGCCTTCTGGCCGATCGCCGATCCGACGCTGGGCGAGGGCAGCCGCGAGCAGCGTCTTGCCGCCTATCGCGCCGTGCGCGACGACCTCGCGGTGCGCATCGCGGCCATCTTCCCGGCGTCGGCCGAGAGCTGATTGCTCAGACCAGCTTGCCCCACAGGGCGCCGAGGAAGGGAAACCAGCCCATCAGCACATTGGCGCGGAAGAGCGCAAGGCAGCGTGCCGGATCGTCGGCGTCGAACCGGCGCACCTGCCAGGCGAAATGGAGGCCCGCGGCGAGGACCCCGAGAAAATATGGCCACGCCAGGTGCGCGGCCATGCCCGCGGCGGTGAGGCCGGCGAGAAACACCAGATAGAAGGCGGCGATCCACAGACGGCTTTGTCCGCCGAGGCGGCGCGCCGTCGAGCGGATCCCGGCGATGCTGTCGTCGCGACGGTCCTGGTGGGCATAGATGGTGTCATAGCCGAGCGTCCAAAAGACGGCGCCCGCATAGAGCAGCAGCGGTGCCGCATCGAGTCCGCCCCTGGCCGCGGCCCAGCCCATGAGGGCACCCCAGTTGAAGGTGAGGCCGAGGACGACCTGCGGCCACCAGGTGACGCGCTTGGCAAAGGGATAGAGGGCGACGGGCAGGAGCGAGGCGATGCCCAGCCGGATCGTGAAGGGGTTGAACTGCAGCAGCACGAGAAGGCCGCCGAGGCTGAGCAGGATCGCGAAGGCGAATGCCGCTGCGACGCTCACCTCGCCGGCGGGTATGGGCCGCGCGGCAGTGCGTGCGACCGCCGCATCAAGGCGACGGTCAATGATGTCGTTCCAGGTGCAGCCGGCGCTGCGCATGAGGATGGCGCCGGCGAGAAAGAGCCCCGTATAACGCCAGAACGCCATATTGTCCGCGGGCATGGCGAGCGCCAGCGACCACAGGCAGGGCCACAGCAGCAGCCAGTATCCGGCCGGCCGGTCGGCGCGCATCAGGCGCAGATAGGGGCGGATCACCGCCGGCGCGCGCGCCACCCAGCCGACGACCGAATCGGGGGTCTTCTCGATCGTCGTCATGATGCCGCATCAAGGCCCGCGCCGCGGGCGCTGTCAAGCGGCCTCCGGCCGCCCGAGCCAGGCTTGCCGACGCTATCGTCAGGCGAGGATCGCGGCGAGAATGAGCCCCCAGGCGATGGCGCTGGCAAGAAGGACGAAGACGGCACCGCCCGGAGCGGGGCCAGAATCACGCCCGGTGCCGATGCGCCCCTCGGCACCGGCCAGTCCTTCGGATCGCCTTGTCCCTGGCATGGGTCCCGCCTCCGGCTTCGTTCCTTGTGGCTGCCCGCTTTCCACGGACAGCAGGAGCAATCCCTGGTTTCTATCACATGCACACATGTGCCAGAGAGTCACAATCTTGTAACCGGAGCGTGAACGCGACCCGATGTCGCACCGGACGGGGTGGGCATGCGATGCCGCCCGTCACCCCCGGATGATTTACAGCCGGTCGCGGTTCGGTCAGTCTGGCGATCGGGGTTGCTGGCCCAAGGGGAGATTACGTGCAGGGAATCCTGATCGGAGAGGGACCCGGGCTCTGGGCCGCGGTGCTGGCGATCGCCGCCTTTTCCTTCTGGGCCGGAAAGCGGACGCGCATCGGGCGGCAGATCTCTGGTGTCGCGATCGCCATCTTTCTCGCCGTGGCGCTGGCCAATCTCGGCGTTCTGCCGCGTGCGAGCCCGGTCTATGACGCGATCATTGCGGTCGTACTGCCGGCCTCGATTCCGCTCCTCCTCGTTCGCGCCCATTTCGCCCGCATCATAGGCGAGACAGGCGCCATGCTCGGCGCCTTTCTGCTCGGTGCCGTGGCGACGCTCGCCGGCGTCCTTGCCGCTTTCCACCTCATCGATCTGGGCGAGAACGGACCTGCGCTCGCCGGCATCTTTACCGCCACCTATATCGGCGGCTCGATGAACTTCGCCGCGGTTGCCGCCGCGACGGGCTTCAACGAGAGCAGCGTTCTGGGTGCCAGTGTTGCGGCGGATCAGCTCGCCACCAACATCTATATCATTGCCATCATGGTGCTGCCGGCGATCGGCCTCGTGCGCCGTGCCTTCCCTTCGCCGATCATCGATGCGGCGGAGGAGGGGGCGATCGCCCTTGCCACCGACGGACAGCGCCGGGCAGATGTCGCCTTCGACCCTTTCCACGTCTGTCTCGCACTCGCGCTCGCACTTGTCATCGTCGCGCTGGGCGAGGCTATCGCCGGCCGGCTTGGCCTTCGATCCCTGTCCATTCTGTTCATCACCGCCCTTGCGCTGTTGCCGCCAAACCTTGCACCGGCCCTCACCGCCCGCCTCAAGGGCGCGGAGGAGGTCGGCATGATCATGGTCTTTCTCTTTCTCATCGCCATCGGGGCGGGTGCGGATGTCCGGGCCATGCTCGGCGAGGCGCTTCCGATCACCGCCTTTGCGGTGCTCGTCATTCTCGTCCACCTGGCGGTGATCCTCGCCCTCGGACGGCTGTGCCGGCTCGACCTCGCCGAGATCCTCATCGCCTCGAACGCCAATATCGGCGGCTCGACGAGCGCCGGGCCGATCGCTGCGGCCCGCGGCTGGGACACGCTTGTGACGCCGGCGATTCTCGTCGGCGTGCTCGGCAATGCGCTGGCGACCTTTCTCGGCGTCGGCGTCGTCGAGCTATTGCGCTGAGCCGGCCGCGCGCCGGCAGGCCGGGGGATCGATGGCATCGACGAGCGCCAGGGCGGCGATGTTCAAAAGGCCGCGCGCGGTCACCGAGGGGGTGACGATATGGGCCGGCTTGGCAAGCCCGAGAAGAAGCGGTCCGATGGGTAGCCCGTTGCCGAGCACCTTGAGAAGCTCGTAGGAGATATTGGCGGCATCGAGGTTCGGCATGACGAGAAGGTTGGCCATCCCCTTGAGACGCGAATTGGGGAAGATCTTCTCGCGTATCGTCTCATCGATCGCGGCATCGCCATGCATCTCGCCCTCGACCTCGAGTTCCGGCGCCTGGTCGCGCAGAAGGGCAAGCGCGCGGCGCATCTTTTCCGCCGAGGGCGTGCGCGCGGACCCGAAATTGGAATGCGACAGCAGCGCCACCTTCGGTGCCAGTCCGAAGCGGCGCACCTCCTCGGCGGCGAGCCGCGCGACCTCGGCGATCTCCTCGGCGCTCGGTTCGGGGCGGATGAAGGTGTCGCAGAGGAAGAAGGTGCCCTTCGAGAGCATGAGAATCGAGAGCGCCGCCGCAGTCCGCGCCCCCGGCGCCAGACCGACGATGTCGAGCACATGGGTGAGATGGGTGTGGTAGCGGCCGACCGACCCGCAGACCATGGCATCGGCCTCGCCGCGCCGGAGCGCGAGTGCCGCGATGGCGGTCGTGTTGGTGCGCATGATGGTGCGCGCCTCGTCGGGCGAGACGCCCTTCCGTTCCATGATCGCGTGATAGCCTTGCCAATACTCCTTGTAGCGGGCGTCGCTTTGCGGGTTGATGATCTCGATGTCGCGGTCCGGATCGAGCTTGAGGCCGAGCCGCTCGATGCGCATGGCGATGACCTCGGGACGGCCGACGAGTGTCACCGCGGCCATGCGCTCGTCGAGAAGCGCCCGGCTCGCGCGCAGGACGCGTTCGTCCTCGCCCTCGGCGAAGACAAGACGCTTCTCCTGGCTCCGCGCGCGCTCGAAGATCGGCTGCATGAGATTGCCCGAGCGGAAGACGAAGGTGTCGAGCCGCGCGATATAGGCATCGAAATCGGCAATCGGGCGCGTCGCCACGCCGCTTTCCATGGCGGCTTTCGCCACCGCCGGCGCCACCTCGCTCATCAGCCGCGGGTCGAAGGGCTTGGGAATCAGATAGTCGGGCCCGAGGCGCAGCGATTCGCCTTCATAGGCGCGGGCAACCACGTCGGAAGCTTCCTTGGTGGCAAGCGCGGCGAGGGCCTTCACCGCCGCGACCTTCATCCTCTCGTTGATTTCGGTGGCGCCGACATCGAGCGCGCCGCGGAAGATATAGGGGTAGCAGAGAACATTGTTGACCTGGTTCGGATAGTCCGAGCGGCCGGTGGCGATGATGGCGTCGGGACGTGCCTCTTTCGCGAGATCGGGCAGGATCTCCGGCTCCGGATTGGCGAGCGCCAGGATGAGCGGACGTTTTGCCATGGACTTGACCATCGCAGGCGTCAGCACCCGTGGCGCGGAAAGCCCGAGGAAGACGTCGGCCCCCCTGATCGCCTGGGCCAGCGTGCGCAGCTTCGTCTTCCTCGCATAACGCGCCTTGTAGGGATTCATGTCGGCGCGGCGGCCGGCATAGACGACGCCGACGATGTCGACGAGTGTGATATTCTCGCGCGGCAGGCCGAGCGAGACCAGAAGGTCGAGGCAGGCGAGCGAGGCGGCGCCGCCACCCGTCGAGACCAGTCGGATCTCCTCGCGTTTCTTGCCCACAAGACGGAGGCCGTTCAGGATCGCCGCCGCGGCGACGATTGCCGTGCCGTGCTGGTCGTCGTGAAAGACCGGAATGTTCATGCGCTCGCGCAGGCGCTCCTCGATGAGGAAGCATTCGGGGGCCTTGATATCCTCGAGATTGATGGCCCCGAAGCTGGGCTCGAGGGCGGCCACGACATCGCAGAAATGGTCAGCGTCGCGGGCGGCGACCTCGATATCGAAACAGTCGATATTGGCGAATTTCTTGAACAGGACCGCCTTGCCCTCCATCACCGGCTTGGCAGCGAGCGGTCCGATATTGCCCAGCCCGAGCACCGCCGAGCCGTTGGTGATCACCGCGACGAGATTGCCGCGCGCGGTCAGGTCCGCGGCGGCGTGCGCATCCTCGACAATGGCGCGGCAGGCGGCGGCGACACCCGGCGAATAGGCGAGCGACAGATCGCGCGGCGTGGCGAGAGGCTTGGTCGCGACAACCGAGAGCTTTCCGGCCGGCGGCTGGGCATGATAGCGCAGCGCCACTTCATACAGCTTTTCGGATCCCGGCATGGACCTCGCACATTCCGCTCAGTCACGGCCCCGGTCGCACGACGCGCGAGGCCCGTCCCGGGCATATGGCACGCCGCCCGGGAGCGACGCAAGCCCTGCCCCCGGCTTTGGGGCGCAGCTCAGCTCGCGTCGGCGTGGCGCAGCCGAATCGAGCCGATGCCGGCGCGCAACTTCCGCACCTCCGGCGGATTGCCGTAGATATCGATGCTGCCGACGCCATTGACCGCGGCGGTGATCGATCTCGAGGCATAGATGCGCATGTCGCCGGCGGCATTCACCGTGACGCTCGCCGATTGGCAATGAAAATCTCTCGCGTCGATGTCGCCGGCACCGTTGGTTACGGCGCTGAACGTGCCGCAGCTTCCGCTCAGCGTCATATCCGCAGCACCATTGATGGTGAGCGCGAACTCCTCGCTGTCGAGCGTGGCGAGCTTGCCGTCGACGACGCCGTCGACCGTGATCGCCCGCAGCTTCGGCAGGTGAATCATGAGCGCGACGCCATCTGAGTCGCAAAAGCGTTGCCCGTCCCTGGGTCCGATTTCGAGCCTGCCGTCCGCGACGCGCACCTCAAGGGCCTCAAGGATCGCCTTGTCGCCGCTGATCTCGATGGCCGGCTCCTTGCCGGCGACAAGCGCGAGGTCATAGCCACCGCGCAGGTGCACCGCCTCGAATCCGCTGAGATCATAGCTCGCGCTCGCCCGCTCGCCCGAGGCACGGACCGTTTCGCGACCGCTCCTCTCACGGGCCGTCACCGCGGCGATCAGCGTTGCCAGAACCGCCACCGCAATGACGCCGGCAAACACACCGTGCCGCCGCAACTGTTCGCGTTGCATCTCACCCTCCCCATCGTGATATACTGATCTGATATATTCAGATCATAAAGGGAAAGCTTTCCGACGGCAAGAGTGAGGGGGTCGGCACGCAACCGCTTGCCAAGCGGGCGGGGGCGACGCACAATCACCGGTGATGATGGAGGAGAGTCAGATCCCAGATCGGCCGGCCGGTCCGGCACGGCCTCTGCCGGTCGCCTTCGAGCGCGGGGAACTCAATCACATTCTCGACCTCTATGGACGCATGGTCGCCGCCGGCGAATGGCGTGACTATGCCATCGATGCCGACCGCGAGGAGGCGGTCTTCGCCGTCTTCCGGCGGGCCAGCGAGGTGCCGCTGTTCCGCATCGTCAAGCGGCCGCAGGCGGCGGAGCGGCAGGGCGCCTATGCGGTGATTGCGATGGACGGGCGCATCCTGCGGCGCGGGCGCGACCTGCATTCGGTCCTGAGGATGTTCGAGCGCCGCCTGATCCGATTGGTCGAGGAATGAGCGACCGCCTTGCCCTCGCCGACGTGTTGGCGGCGCGCCGGGCGATCGCCGGCCATGTTCTGCGCACGCCGAGCGTCGAGAGCCCGGCCCTGGCCCGTCGTCTCGGCGGTCCGGTCGCACTCAAGCTCGAGCTGCTGCAGCGCTCCGGCTGCTTCAAGCCGCGTGGCATCGTCAACAAGATCCTGTCGCTGCAGGCGGACGAGCGGGCACGCGGCATCGTCACCGTCTCGGGCGGCAATCACGGCATCGCGATGGCCGAGATCGCGCGTGCGATGGGCCTTGTCGCGCGCATCGTCATGCCCGAGGCGGCGCCGGAGCGGTCCAAGGCCCGCATCCGGGCGGAAGGCGCCGAACTCGTGCTCGTGCCCGACATCGGCACCGCCTTTGCCACCGCGGAGGCAGCAAAGGCGGAGGGGCTCACCTATGTCCACGCCTTCGACGATCCGGTGATCATGGCCGGCCACGGGACCGCGGGGCTTGAATTCATCGAGGATGTGCCGGCGCTTACCGACGTCATCGTCAGCATCGGCGGCGGCGCGCTCATCTCCGGTGTCGCCACCGCCATCAAGGGGGTGAAGCCCGAGGTCCGTATCTGGGGCGTCGAGACCGAAGGGGCCGATGCCATGTCGCGCGCGCTCGCTGCCGGAAAGCCGGTCGAGATGCAGGTCACCTCGATCGCCACGACCCTCGGTGCGCCCT
>JBHHTO010000084.1:0-9659 GCA_046753425.1 Rhodothalassiaceae bacterium
AGGTGGCGATCAAGGTCAATCTTGCGATTTATGACGGCCCGGAGGCGCGCTATTGCCCGGCCGGCGTCTATGAATTCGTCGGTATCGAGGAGGGGACGCCGCGCCTGCAGATCAATGCCCAGAACTGTGTCCACTGCAAGACCTGCGATATCAAGGACCCGACACAGAATATCGACTGGGTGGTGCCGGAAGGTGGCGGTGGACCGAATTATCCCAATATGTAGGCCACGGGGCGTGGCCGTGGCGCCCGGCCGGATATGCTATCATGGCGCCCGCCCGGCGCCGGAGACCGTGGAGGAGTGACTGTCATGTTGCGCAAGAGGTGGGGGCAGGCCGGCGGCATTGCGGCGGCGACGATGCTGTCGCTGGCGGCTGCGGGTTGCGCAGCCCCACCGTCACCCCCCGAGTTGACGGCACCGGCTGCCACGGAGGGCGAGAACTATGCCGCCTATGTGGCGGGAAGATTTGCGGTCGAGAATGGCGACCCGCGGGCGGCGGACCTTCTGCTCGAGGCGGCGCGGCAGGATCCCGGCAATTTGGAGATTCTCCATCGCGCCTTTCTTGCCCTGATCACCGCCGGCCGTATGGCGGAAGCGGTCACGGTCGCAGAGACGCTGGCCAGGCGCGACGCTCACAATGGCATCGTCGAGCTCGTGCTCGCCGTCGACGCCATTGCGCGGCAAGATTTCGACGCGGCGCTCGCGCACCAGGAACGGATCGGGAGCGGCGGTTTCGAGTCGCTGATCGGACCGATTCTCAAGGCCTGGGTTCTGGCCGCGAAGGGAGACAGAAAAGCCGCGCTCAGAGCGCTCGAACGCCTGCGCACGGTGGCGCCCCTGCGCCCCTTCGCCCTTGCCCATGCCGCCTATATGCTCGATTTTCTCGGCGATGAAGAGGCGGCCACCGCCGCCTACAAGGAGGCGCTCGAGTCCGGACAGCTCTCGTCCCTGCAGCCGGTGGTCTCCTACGCCGCCTTCCTGCAGAAACATCGCCGGGCGACCGAGGCGCTTGCGGTGATCGAGCAATATGCGCTCATGTTTCGTGACAGCGGCTATCTCGAGACTGCCCGCAACCGGCTGATTGCCGGAGAGCCGGTCGAGGTCGCAACCACGACACCGCAATCGGCGCTGGCACTTGTGCTGTTTCGTGCCGCGAGCGAGCTCGAGCGGGAGGAGGTGCGTCAGCCGGCCATCATCTATGCACGCCTCGCCACGCATCTGACGCCGCAGTCCGACGAGGCCCGGCTGCGCCTGGCCGGGATGCTGGCGGATGCGGAGATGTACGATGCGGCGCTCGGCGTGCTGGATGCGATCGGGCGCCAGTCCCCGGAATATGGCGCCGCCCGCATGCAGGTGGCGTGGATCTACGAACGCTCGGGGGACAGCGAGGCCGCCATCGGCGCGCTGACCAATTATCTCGCAAGCGAGCCGGACAATATCCGGGCCTGGGCGACCCTGGGCGATGTCTATCGCGGACAGGAAAAGTTCCGCGACGCCGCGCGTGCCTATAGCCGGGCGATCGCACTTCTCGACAAGAACAGCGAGGTCGAGCCCTGGTTCCTCTATTTTGCGCGCGGCATCGCCTATGAGCGCCAGGGCCAATGGGAGATCGCCGAGGCCGATCTGCTCAAGGCCCTCGAGCTCAATCCCGAGGAACCGCAGGTGCTCAATTATCTCGGTTATAGCTGGATCGATCGCGGGGTCGAGCTCGACCGCGGCACCGAGCTCATCAAGAAGGCCGCCGCGCTGCGGCCGAACGACGGTTACATCATTGACAGCCTCGGCTGGGCCTATTTTCTGCGCGGCGACTATGACGAAGCGGTGCGGACGCTCGAACGGGCGGTGCAGCTCGAACCCACGGATCCCACGATCAACGACCATCTCGGTGATGCCTACTGGCGGGTGGGGCGCGAGATGGAAGCGCGCTTCCAGTGGCGGCACGCGCTCGCTTTCGGCCCGGAGAAGGAAAGCGACCGCAAGCGCATCGCCGACAAGCTCGATTTCGGCCTCGATTATGCCGACGCCGGCGCGACGCACTAGCGGCCAATGAGAGACGCCGGTCAGAGAGTCGCGCTGGATGCGCCGGCCAAGATCAATCTCTTTCTGCATATCACGGGCCGCCGTGGGGACGGCTATCACGAGCTCGACAGCATCTTTCTCTTCACCGGCCTCAGGGATCGGCTGAACGCTCTAAAGGCGCCCGCGGGCGTCTTCGATCTGGCGGTCTCGGGACCCTGGGGCGGGGCGCTCGCCGCGGAAGGGGAGGACAATCTCGTGCTCCGGGCGGCACGCGCGCTCGCCAATTGCACGGGTGGGGAGGCGGGCGCGCATCTTGAGCTCGAGAAGCAAATCCCCGTCGCGGCGGGGCTGGGCGGCGGTTCGGCGGATGCCGCGGCGGCGCTGCGGGCGCTGGCGGATCTCTGGGGGCTCGAGGGCGGGACGCGGGATCTGGCACAGCTCGCCGCCGGGATCGGCGCCGATGTCCCGCCCTGTCTTGCGCCGTGTCCCTGGCGCGCACGGGGCATCGGGGATGAGCTCAGCCCGCTCGACGGCACTCCCGAGTGGGGCCTCGTCCTCGTCAATCCCCGCATCCCCTTGCCGACCGCGCAGGTGTTTGCGGCCCTGCGTGAGGGCGGCCGCCCCTTCCGCGCGCCCTTGCCCGGACGCCTTCCCTGGCGCGATGTCGGCTGGCTGCAGCAGATGACCGGCAACGATCTCGAGCCCGCGGCGTGCGCGCTTGCGCCCCCCGTTGCGGAGGTTCTCGCCGCGCTCGAGGCCGGCGGCGGCTGCCTTCTTGCGCGCATGAGCGGCAGTGGCGCCACCTGCTTCGGTCTTTATGCCGATGGTGCCGCGGCCGAGGCGGCGGCAGCGGCGATTCGCCGGGCGCGTCCCGGCTGGTGGGTCTGGGCAGGCGGCTTTTTCCCAGAGGGGTGAAACTGGGCATTGTCCCGGCGCGAGGCCGTCGTTAATGATGTGCGGGGCGCGCCCGAGGGACCGGCTGCGCCGCAGGTATCGGAGTGAGGGCAAAGGGGAAGACGATGCGGTGGCTTGCGGCGATCGGACTGGTGCTGGCATCGATGCTTGCGGTGGCCGGTCCAGGCTTCACGCAGACACCCACGCCCGAGCAGATCCAGCAACTCCTCCGGCAGCAGCGGCAGGGCGAGGGGCGACCCGTCGCGACCCCTTCACCGCTCGACCGGGCGCGCGAAGCGGCGGCGCAGGAGAGGGCTGGCGAGGGCGGCTTGCTGGTGCCGCCGGCGGGCGACGAACCGCTGTCCCGCATCGAGACGGACTACAATCGGAGGCTGGGCTTTCTTGGTAAGAAGGATCGTGGACAACAGCTTCGTCAGTTCGGCTATGAGCTGTTCCGCAATCTGCCGCCGGCGCCGGAAGGCACGACCGGCCGCCTGCCCGACGATTACGTACTCGGGGTCGGCGACGAACTGGTGATCTCGCTCGTCGGGTCGACCAACCGCACGCTGGTGACGCGGGTCGATCGCGAGGGCCGCGTCGTGCTTCCCGAATTGCCGCCCCTTCCGGCCTCTGGCCTTGCCTTCGGCGATTTCCGGGCGAGCCTTGAGAGAACGGTCAAACAGTCTCTCCTGGGCACCGAGGTCTTCGTCTCGGTTGGCGCCCTGCGGCAGATTTCGGTCACCCTGGTCGGCGAGGTCGCTGCGCCCGGCGTCTATCAGGTCACCAATCTCACCGACGTCATTCACCTCCTCGCGCTGGCGGGCGGTGTGAAGAAGACGGGATCCTTGCGCCAGATTTCGGTTATCGCGGACGGCGCACGAAGGCGGATCGACTTCTATCGCCTGATGCAGGGCGGGCAGGACAGCGATCTCAGGCTGCGCGACGGCGACCGCGTCGTTGTGCCGCTCATCGGACCGACGACGGCGGTGGCGGGTCTCGTCGTGCGCCCGGCAATCTACGAGCTTTCTGACAATGGTGCGGCGAGCGTCGCCGACGTCATCGGGCTCGCCGGCGGGCCCCTTCGCCCGCGCGGCTATGTGGTGCAGCGCAACCGTGTCGATCCCGTGGGCCGGCAGCAGCTCGAGGCGATCGCGGGATCGGCGTTGGTCGAGAATGGCGATGCCTTCATCGTTCATCCGACGCGCGAGCTGATGACCGGATATGTAAGCCTCGGCGGCCATGTGCGGCAGAAGCGCAGCAAGGCCCTGGCCGCGACGCCCACGCTGTCGGCCCTGCTCGAGGGGGGCGAGGCGCTCGACGAGGCGCCCTATCTGCCGTTTGCGGTCCTTGAGACAACGGACGGTCGCTCGTTGCAGCGGGTCTATGAGCCGGTCGATCTCGGCCCCGTTCTGGCCGGGGCTGAGGATGTCACGCTTAAGGACCGCGACCGCCTTCTGGTGATTGGGCCGGAGGAGCTCGCCTATCTGTCGTCGGAGGCGGTGCGTGGCGCCATCCTCGCTCCGGATGCGGTGCCGCCAACCGCCTGCAGGGCGGTCCTTGCGCTTGCCCGCCGCGCGCAGCAGGCGGACAGCGAGCGCCTGGCGGCCGCCGCGCGCTCGGTCTTTGTCGTCGAGGAACAGCAACAGTCGCGACAGGTGCAGGAGGCCAAGGCGGCTTCCGCGGACGAGGTGATCTCGACGCAGAAGGTGGCCGCCGAGGCCAGTCGAGGTAGCGAATGCAACGCATTCTTTGATGACAATCCCGAGATTCTGCCGCTTGCCATCGAGCATGCGGTGGTCATCGCCGGGGCGGTGCGCGAGCCCGGTCTCTATCCGGTCGCCGGGGGCTCGACCTTGCGCGATCTCGTCGTCGCATCGGGCGGGCTCAGCCTCACGGCCGATCCCTCATCGGTGGAAATCACCAGCTTTGCAAAGGGGCGGGCTGGCGAGCGCCATTATGTCGATCTGCATGACGTCTCGCTCGCTGCAGTGGATGTCGGACCCGGCAGCGTCGTCCGCTTCGCCGCCCGCTCGGCGGCGCTCGAGAGTGGTACCGTGCTTCTGTCGGGCGAGTTCCGGCGGCCGGGTGTCTACACCATTCGCAAGGGCGAGACGCTCTCAAGCGTGATCGAGCGTGCGGGCGGGCTCACCGATCAGGCCTATTCCTTCGGTGCCGTCTTCACCCGCGTGCGGGTCAAGCAGGAGCAGCAGGAAAGCTTCCGCCGCACGGCACGCGAGCTGAACAATGCGCTGGCGCTCGCGATGCTGCAAAATGATGTGAACGGGGATGCGCTGCGTGCGGCGCGCGGGCTCATCGGTGCCTTCGCCTCGGTCGAGGCGGCCGGCCGGGTGGTGGTCGAGGCGGACCCTGCCGTGCTCGCACTGGAGCCGGCCAAAGATCTCGTGCTCGAGGCCGGTGACATGCTGTTCATGCCCAAGCGCCCGAATTTCGTCATCGTCGCCGGCGACGTGCTCAACCCCGGTGCGTTGCAATTCGAGCCCGGCAAGCAGGTCGAGGACTATCTCGACGAAGCCGGCGGCTATCAAGAAACGGCGGACAAGGGACGGGTCTTTGTCATCTATCCGAATGGCGTCGCAAAGCCGGTGACGATGTCGCTGTGGGCGCGTTCGGATATCGAGATCGTGCCGGGGACGACCATCGTCGTGCCCAAGGACGTGAACCCGTTCGAGACGCTGAATATCGTGCGCAACATCACGCAGGTGCTGAGCAGCCTCGCCGTCTCGGCGGCATCGATCGCGGTGATCAGCCGCTGAGGCACGAGCGCAATCGGGGGAGGGGATGAGAATCCCATCCGCAATCGGGATCGTCACGCTCCTGTCGGTACTGGTGCCGGGCTGGGAGGGTGCGGTGGCGCAGGATACGCCGCCAAGTTCGGCCAATGATTTCGGCGGCATCGGGCTTGTCGAGACGCCGACGGCACGCATGGCGCCCGCGGGCTCGTTCGAGCTCGGCGCGGTCGCGGTCAACCCCTATCGGCGCATCTATGCCCTGGTGCAGCTTCTCGACTGGCTGGAGGTCGACTTCCGCTATACCGACATCACCAATGTGCTGGCCGATGGCACGGTGATTCCCAATCTGGGAGGCTTCTCGCCGATCCCGGTGATTCCGACCCGGGACCGCGACTTTCTCAAGGATCTGTTCGACTTCAATGGCACGGGGACGGTGCGCGATCGCGGCTTCGACATGAAGATCCGCCTCAGCCGCGAGGGCCGCTTCCTGCCGGCGATCGCCGTCGGCCTGCAGGACATGTTCGGGCGAGCGCGCTTCGGCGGCGAATATGTGGTCGCGAGCAAGCGCGTCGGCGCCTTCGATTTCCATCTCGGAATCGGCTGGGGCTATCTCGGATCGCGCGATCAGTTCGGCAATCCGCTCTCCGCTCTTGGCAACAGCTTCAAGCGTCGCGAGGCCGAGCCGGGCAGCGGGACCTTCAATTTCGGCAGCTATTTCTCCGGTCGCGAGCTTGCCCTCTTCGGGGGTGTTGAATGGTTCACGCCGCTTTCCGGCCTCAGCCTCAAGGCCGAATACAGCGGCGCCGACCCTGCGCGCGAACCGCTCGGCAACCGCCTCGACGAGGATCTTCCCGTCAATTTCGCGCTCGCCTATCGTCCCTGGCCGTGGCTCGACCTCTCGCTCGGCTTCGTGCGCGGCAACACGCTGATGGCGCGCACGGCGCTGCGCTTCGACCTCTTCGATCCGCCCTCTATCAGGCATGCAGCGGCGCCAGCGTCGGGGCTTGTTGATGCGAAACCCGATGTGCCGGTGACGGCAGAAACGGCAGTTGGCGGGCTGCAGCCTCTCGAGTTGCGCCTGCGGGCATGGCTTGCAGGCCAGGGGGTCACCCTTGTCGCCCTCGACATCGGCAGCGACGAGGCATCCTTGCGCCTCGAACCGACACCGGGGTCCCGCACAGCCCTTTCCGCAGAAAGTATCGGGATGCTGTTCGCGGCACTGCCGGAGCGTGTCGACAGGCTCTGGGTCGGCTGGCAGGGCGAGCGCTCAGGGGACATGCGGCTCTATCTGCGCGGCGCGGAGAGCGACCGCACCGCCCGGAACATTGCCGCGCTCGCGACGAGCAGCGGCCCTGTCGCCGCTGTCCGCATTGCGGCAGAGCGCCTCGACATCGTGCTCGCGCGACCGACGGCACCGGAAGGGACGTCCTTTCCGGCAGCTGCGTTGCTTGGCCTGCCCGAGGAGGTGCAGAGCCTGCGCTGGCTCTGCGAGTCGGATGTCTGCCGCGAGCTTGCGCTCGACCCACTGCGGCCGGCGGCGCAGGCGGAGGCTATCCTGTCGTCGCTGGCAGCGCTGCCGGTGACACAGCTTCGCCTCAGGGGACGTGCACTTCTCGAGGTGACGACCGCGGACGCGTCAACGGCGGCAAGGCTCGACACGACCCTGGAAGCATTGAAGCGGCAGGCCGGCGTCGGGCAGGTGATCCTCGCGGAAGAAAAGGCGGCGGCAGAGGCCCGCTCCGGGGTTGCGCAAGAGCTGTTCCGGCGGCTGCGGGCGAACGGCATCGAGGTGCGGGCGGTCGCCTTCGGCAGGCAGGAGGCCACGCTGTGGATCGGCGAGGCGCCACCGATGCCCGAAGCGCAGCTCATCGGCCGCGCGGCGCGGGAACTCTCGGAGCTGGCCGCGACTTCGGTCACGCGGCTTGCCGTCGCGCGGCTCCTGGGCAAGGCCGAGCTCTATCGCGTCAGCTTCCTGCGCCGCGATCTCATCGCTGCTATCGCCGGCCGGGGCAGCCCTGAGGAGGTGGGTATCCATCGCCGCTTCGATGAAGGAGGCGCTGCGCTCTCGGACAGAGCGACCGTGGTCAATGAGGATGGCGGCAGGAGCTTGCGCATCGGTGTCGCGCCGGTTCTTGAGCAGGCGATCGGGAATCCCGCAAGCGGTGTCTATCTCGCCGACCTCGATATCGATCTGCTGGCGCGGGCGGAGATCGTTCCCGGGCTTTATCTGTCCGGCGCGGTGCGCCGTTTCATTGCCGGCAATCTCGACCAGATCGCGGACGGCCCGCCGACGCCGCTGCCGCGTGTGCGCAGCGATATCCGGCGCTATGTCGAGGAGGGGCGGACGTCGATCCCCTATCTTGCGGCCGATTACATCTTTCCGCTCGGCGACGCGCTGCTCGGCCGTGTTTCGGCCGGACTGTTCGAGCCGATGTTCGGCGGTGTCGGCGGCGAGATCCTGTATCGGCCGCAAGGCGCGCGCTGGGCGCTCGGCGGCGAGGTCAACTGGGTGAAGCAGCGTGATTTCGATCAACTCTTCGGCTTTCGCGGCTACGATACGGTGACCGGCGACATCAGCCTCTACACCGAGTGGGCGGAGGATATCCGCGGTATCCTCCGGGTGGGACGGTTTCTTGCCGGCGATTACGGGGCGACGATCGACCTTTCGCGCGGTTTTGCGAATGGTGTGCGCGTGGGTGCGTTTCTTACCACCACAAGTGATGTGCGAGACGAATTCGGCGTCGACAATCTCGATAAGGGGGTCTATATCTCGGTGCCGCTTGAGGCTTTCTGGCCCTTTGGCGGTCCGCGCGAGAGCGTGGGCACGGCGTTCCGCGAGCTGACCCGGGACAGCGGACAGCGATTGCGGCTCAATGAACGCCTGTACGACCTTGTGGCGAGACAGCAGCGAAGCCGGATCCTCGACGGTTGGGGGCGCCTTTTGGACTGATTGTCCCGGTGCGTCGGCGCAAGAGCGCCTCGATTGCTGACGGATTCGTGCGAGCTCGGGGAAGAAAACCGTGCCGTCACGCGTTATCGATGAGCAGAGCAGGTTTTTTCCGTCCGGCGCGGCAATGCTTTACCATTTGTCAACCTTGTTGCGCGAGCACTGGTCACGCACCCGCGAAGGGTAAGGCCGGTTGCCTTCCAAGGGTGCGGGCCGGTTGCAGGGAACGGAACGCGAAACGGAGAGATGGCGTGAGCGGGGGACAGATCATTCTTGATGCGGTGCTGGCCGCGCTCATGGCGCTGGCTGTCTGCCTTGCCGCCTGGCCGCTCGGGAAGCGTCTCGGCGTCATCGATTACCCGGACGGCACAACGGGGCGCAAGCGTCATGCCCGGCCGACGCCGCTGGTTGGCGGTCTGGCCGTCATGCTGCCGACCGTTCTTGCACTCGTCTGGCATGCGCCGGGACCATTCGGCTTCGGTCTTGCCACCGCACTTGCCGTTGCCGTCATGCTGCTGCTCGGCCTGATGGATGATCGGGCCGATCTCGCACCCGGCCTCAGGCTCGCAATCTGCGCCGCGACGCTGGCGGTGGCGATCGAGATCTCGCCCGAGATGCGCCTCAACTTTCTCCGCTTCTCCTTTGCCGGGGAGCTCGTCTCGCTGGGTGGTGTCGGGAGCATTGCCTTCACGGTCCTCTGCCTGCTCGGGTTCCAGAATGCCGTCAATATGGCCGATGGCAAGAACGGGCTCGTGGTTGGCATGAGCCTGTGCTGGAGCCTGCTCCTGTGGCTGACCCTGCCGGCGGACATGTATCCGGTTCTGGCGGCGCTCAGTGCAGCGCTTGTGGTGACACTGCTGTTCAACCTCCGTGGACGGCTGTTCCTCGGCGACGCGGGCAGCTATTCGCTGTCCATCCTCATCGGACTGCTGGCCATCTACGCCTATAATCAGGGCTTTGACCGCCTGCCCGCGGACAGCGTGGCCCTGTGGTTCCTGATCCCCGTCCTTGACATGGCGCGGCTCATCGTCACGCGCGTGAGCCGCGGAC
>JBHHTO010000085.1:0-9583 GCA_046753425.1 Rhodothalassiaceae bacterium
CCGGACTCCTCCTCGAACTCGCTGAAGAAGCGCAGGAACAGGCGCTTCATCATTTCATAGGCCTTCTCGCCCTCGGCCATCGTCTCCTCATGGCTGAGCGCGTGACCGGCGATACCAGCCGCGTGATTGGTGATCAAGGAGAGACCGAGAACCCGCATCCCGGCATGGCGCGCGACGAGACATTCCGGCACCGTCGACATGCCGACCGCATCGGCGCCCATGCGCGAGAGCATGCGGACCTCGGCCGGGGTCTCGAAATTGGGACCGAGCACCTGCACATAGACCCCCTCGCAGAGGGGGATGCCCTCGGCACGGGCAGCCGCGGCCAGGCGGGCACGAAGGGCGGGATCATAGGCCTCGGACATGTCGAAGAAGCGCGCACCGAAGCGCTCGTCATTGGGGCCGGCGAGCGGATTGTGCCCCGAGAGATTGATATGGTCGCGAATCGCCATCAGCGTGCCCGGCCCCCACGCCTTGCGCAGGCTGCCCGCGGCATTGGTGACGATCAGGCGCTCGACGCCGAGCAGCCTGAGCGTGCGAATCGGGATCGCGAGCCGCGCCGCCGGATAGCCTTCATAGAGATGCATGCGGCCCTGCATGGCGGCAAGGGGCAGGCCCGCCGCGGTGCCGATGAGAAGCCGCCCCGCATGCCCGGCAACGGTCGATACGGGAAAACCGGGAATGTCCGCATAGGGGATCTCGGCAGCCACCTCCATCGCCTCGGCGAAGCGTCCAAGACCGCTGCCGAGAATGAGCGCCGTCGCGGGAAAGGGCCCCTCACTGCGTTCACCGATGGCGTCCAGCGCCGCCTCATAGTCGTACCCGTCCATGTGCTGTTCCCGCATGATTGCGAATCAGGAGCCGCGGCCGTGTTTCGGGCCACCGTCCCGATTGCGGAGAGAGGGGCGGAAGATGGCGCGCAAATCCTGCACTTCCTGCTCCTCGTGGAATTCGAGCGCCGCCTCGCAGGCATCGAGATGCCTGAGCATCCCGGCCACTGCCCCCTCGGTGTCGCGTGCCGCGATCGCGGCGACAAGGTGCTGATGCACGTCATTGCAGCACAGGGTGCCGCTGTTGCGGCCATAAAGGCTGATGATGAGCGAGGTCTGCGCCACCATGTCCTCGAGAAAGCGCATGATGCGCTCGTTGCCGGCGGCCCGCGCAAGCTCGATATGGAATTCGCCCGAGAGCCGGATCCAGCGCACGCGATCGCCTGCTTCTGCCGCTGCGGCTTCGATCTCGCAGTGGCGGGCCAGCCGCTCGAGCGCCGCCTCGTCGGCACGCGTGACGCAGGCACGCACGACCCATTCCTCGACCACGCGCCGGGCCTCGAAGACCTGCCGTGCCTCGTCGGGCGTCGGGCTGGCGACATAGGCACCGCGGCGCGGCCGAATCTCGACCAGCCGGTCATAGGACAGGCGCATCAGCGCGCGCCGCACGACCGGGCGATTGACGCCAAAGATGTCGCTCAGCATCTGCTCGCCGAGCTTGGTCCCCGGCTTGAGACGCTGTTCGAGAATGGCGTCCGCGATCTCGCCATAAACATGATCGGCGGGCTCCCGATTCGCGGCCTCGCCGGCGACGCGCCGCCGGCCGCCGCGTCGTGATTCGGGTCGTATCGATGATCGCGCCATGTCCGCTCCGCCGAATTTTGGTACCAAAATGCCGTGCAATTGTTAACAACACAACTTCGATGTGGACAAGAGGCGGTTTTTGACCGCACACTCAGAAAATTGCGCCGCCCGGCAGCCTGCGTAGCGCGGCGGGCGGTCTTTCCGGATATCGGCTTGGGAGTGCGCGAGGGGTGCGTGCGATCGTGGCAGTGATGGATTCCTTCGGCGTCGGCGCAGCGCCCGACGCAGTCGCCTTTGGCGATGCCGGTGCCAATACCTTCGGCCACATTCTTGCGGCCGCGGCGCAAGGCGCGGCGGACCGGAAAGGCGTTCGCCGGGGACCGCTCGCGATTCCCGAGCTTCTCGCGCTCGGGCTCGGCCATGCCGCGCACACGGTCGATCCTGCGCTCGCTCTCGATCTTTCCCACCCGGTCACAGGCCTGGGGGGAGCGGCGGCGGAGCGGAGCCGCGGCAAGGATACGCCGAGCGGCCACTGGGAGATGATGGGGCTGCCGGTCGAGTTCGACTGGGGCTATTTCCCGCACGAGACGCCGTCTTTTCCCGAGGAGCTGATCGATGCACTCATCCGCGAAGCCGGACTTCCCGGTGTGCTCGGCAACCGCCACGCATCGGGCACGGTGATCATCGAGGAATTGGGCGAGGAGCATATCCGCAGCGGCAAGCCGATCGTCTACACCTCCGCCGACTCGGTGTTCCAGATCGCCGCGCACGAGACCCATTTCGGCCTTGAGCGTCTGTACGAGGTCTGCCGCATCGCGCGCCGGCTGGTCGATGCCTATCGCATCGGCCGCGTCATCGCCCGTCCCTTCGTCGGCGAGCGACGTGGCGCGTTCGTGCGCACCGGCAATCGCAAGGATCTGGCGACGCCACCGCATCGCCCGACGCTCCTCAACCGGCTCGAGGAGGCGGGCGGCGCGGTCATCGCCATCGGCAAGATCAGCGATATCTTCGCCGGCTCGGGCATCAGCCGCTCGATCAAGGCGCACGGCAATGAAGCGGTGATGGACGCCCTGCTCGCGGCGATGGACGAGGCCGGGGAGCGGAGCCTGCTGTTCGCCAATTTCGTCGATTTCGACACACTCTACGGCCATCGTCGCGACGTCGCCGGCTATGCCGCGGCGCTCGAGGCTTTCGACCGGCGGCTGCCCGAATTGCGGGCCGCGCTGAAGCCCGGCAATATCGCGGTCATCACGGCCGATCATGGTTGCGACCCCACCTTTCCGGGATCCGATCACACCCGCGAGCATGTTCCCATCCTTGCTTTCGGGCCCGGGCTGGACGGGGCCTCCATCGGCATTCGCGACAGCTTCGCCGATATCGGCCAGACGCTCGCCGGCCATTTCGGTCTCGACCCGCTCGATGCCGGTCATTCGTTTTTGTGAGGAAGCATGACACAGGGTACCGAAGCCAGAATGACGATGATCGAAAGCGGCGACAGCCGCCATGCCGCTGCCGTGCCTGGCCACAACGCACCGGCGCGCAATCCCGGTATCGCCTTCGATCAGGGCTGGGTCGAGAGCATCCGCGTCAACCTTTCCGCGGTCGAGCGCCGGGTGACGACGCTGCCCAAGCGGCGCACCGTGAAAAAGGCGTGGCAGGCGGCCTGGCTCTTGAAGGCCGTGACCTGCATCGACCTCACGACGCTCTCGGGCGATGACACGCCGAGCCGCGTGCGCCGGCTGTGCGCCAAGGCGCGGCAGCCGGTGCGGGCCGACCTGCTCGCGGCGCTCGGCTTTGCCAAGCGGCCGCTTCATGTCGGTGCGGTGTGCGTCTATCACGAGATGGTGCCGACTGCGGTGGCTGCCCTGGAAGGATCGGACATACCGGTGGCCGCGGTCTCGACCGGCTTTCCCGCCGGTCTCTCGCCCTTTCGCCTGCGGGTCGCCGAAATCGGCGAATCGGTCGCTGCCGGCGCCCGCGAGATCGACATCGTGATTTCGCGCCGGCATGTGCTCACCGACGACTGGCAGGCGCTCTATGACGAAGTGAAGGCCTTCCGCGAGGCCTGCGGCGAGGCGCATCTCAAGGCCATTCTCGCCACCGGCGAACTGGGTTCGATCTCCAAGGTGGCGAAGGCCGCGACGGTCGCCATGATGGCCGGCGCGGACTTCGTGAAGACCTCGACCGGCATGGAAAAGGTCAATGCCACCTTGCCGGTGTCGCTCGTCATGCTGCGCGCGATCAGGGACTATCACGAGCGCACCGGCCACATGGTCGGATTCAAGCCTGCCGGCGGCATCTCGAAAGCCAAGGAGGCACTCGCCTATCTCATTCTGCTAAAGGAGGAGATGGGCGATGCCTGGCTTTCGCCCGCGCTCTTCCGTTTCGGCGCCTCGCGCCTGCTCGGCGACATCGAACGTCAGCTCGAGCACCACGTCACCGGCCGTTACTCGGCCCTCAACCGCCATCCCATGGGGTGAGTGATATCATGCCATCCGTCGCCGAACTCTTCGACCAGATGTCCTACGGCCCCGCACCCGAGGAAGCGGGCTATGTGCGCGACTGGCTCGCCGCAAAGGGCAAGCGCTTCAACCTCTTCATCGATGGCGCATGGACGCCGCCCGAAGGCGAGGCGCACACCATCGAGAGCCGCAATCCGGCCACCGGCGAGGCGCTCGCCGAGATCGCCGTCGCCGGCAAGGCCGATGTCGATCGCGCGGTTGCCGCGGCGCGCCGGGCCTTTCCCAAATGGTCGAAGCTGTCGGGCCACGAGCGGGCGAAGTATCTTTATGCCCTGGCGCGCCTCGTGCAGAAACAGAGCCGCTTTCTCGCCGTCCTCGAGACGCTCGACAATGGCAAGCCCATCCGCGAGACCCGCGACATCGACATCCCGCTGGTGGCGCGGCATTTCTACCATCATGCCGGCTGGGCGCAGCTTCGCGATCAGGCGATCCCGGGCCATGTGCCGCTTGGTGTCGTGGGTCAGGTGATCCCGTGGAACTTCCCGCTCCTCATGCTCGCCTGGAAGGTGGCGCCGGCGCTGGCGGCGGGGAATACCGTCGTCCTCAAGCCGGCCGAATACACCAGTCTCACGGCGCTCTATTTTGCCGAACTCTGCCACGAGGCGGGCCTGCCCAAGGGCGTGCTCAACATCGTCACCGGCGCCGGCGAGACCGGAGCGCTCGTCGTCGAGCACCCCGATGTCGACAAGGTTGCCTTCACCGGCTCGACCGAGGTCGGCCGGCTGATCCGCGAGCGCACGGCGGGCAGCGGCAAGAAGCTGACCCTCGAGCTTGGCGGCAAGTCGCCCTATCTGGTCTTCGAGGACGCCGATCTCGACGGCGCCGTCGAGGGGCTCATCGACGCCATCTGGTTCAATCAGGGGCAGGTCTGCTGCGCCGGCTCGCGGCTCCTTGTCGAGGAAAGCGTCGCCGAGCGCTTTCTCGCCAAGGTAAGGACCCGGCTCAGCCATTTCCGCATCGGTGACCCGCTCGACAAGGCGGTCGACATGGGCGCCATCGTCGACCCGGTGCAGAAGGACCGCATCGCGCGCCTCGTCGAGGAAAGCGTGAAGCAGGGCGCAAAACGCTGGCAGCCGGACATCCCCTGCCCCGAGGACGGCTGCTTCTTTCCGCCGACGCTGCTCACCGACGTCGTGCCCTCGAACATCGCAGCACAGGAGGAGATCTTCGGCCCGGTGCTGACAGCGACCACCTTCCGCACACTGGCCGAAGCCGCCGAGCTTGCCAACAACACGCGTTACGGGCTCGCCGCCACGGTCTGGTCGGAGAACATCAACCGCGCGCTCGAGGTGGCGGGTCTGATCAAGGCCGGCGTGGTCTGGATCAACACCACCAACCAGTTCGACGCCGCCTGCGGCTTCGGCGGCTATCGCGAGTCCGGCTTCGGCCGCGAGGGCGGGCTCGAGGGCATGTACGAATATCTCAAGCCGAAGGGCGCCTGGCGTGAGAAGGCAAGCGATCTCGTCGCTGCGCCGGAACCGCAGGAACCGCCGGTCGCCCTCGCCCCCATCGATCGCACGCCGAAGAACTATATCGGCGGCAGGCAGACCCGTCCCGATGGCGGCAACAGCCGCCTCGTCCTCGACGCCCGGGGTCACCCGGCCGGCCGCGTCGCCGAGGGCAACCGCAAGGACATCCGCGATGCCGTCGAGGCGGCCTTCGGGGCCGCGGGATTCGCCCGCACGACGGCGCACAACCGGGCACAGATTCTCTATTACATCGCGGAGAACCTGGCGCTTCGCGAGGAGGAATTCGCCCGCCGGCTGAGCGCGCTCACCGGCGAGAGCGCGAAATCCGCGCAGCGCGAGGTCGAGGCCACCATCTCGCGGCTCTTCAGCTATGCCGCCTGGGCCGACAAGTATGACGGCCTCGTGCACACACCGCCGGTGCGCAATATCGCGCTCGCGGTCAACGAGCCGATCGGCGTGATGGGCATCGTCTGCCCGGACCGCCATCCGCTCCTGAGCTTCGTCTCGCTGATGGCACCGGCCTTCGCCATGGGCAACCGTTCGGTGATCATCCCGTCCGAGCGCTATCCGCTCCTCGCCACCGATTTCTATCAGGTGCTCGAGACCTCCGATGTGCCCGCGGGGACGATCAATATCGTCACCGGGGCACGCGATTCCCTGGCAAGGGTGCTGGCGCAGCATGATCAGGTGGAGGGCCTGTGGTATTTCGGCTCGGCCGAGGGCAGCCGCATGGTGGAAACCGAGTCCGCCCACAATCTGAAGCGCACCTGGGTCAATTATGGTCGCGCCCGCGACTGGTTCTCGCCGCAGCATGGCGAAGGCCGCGAATTCCTGCGCGAGGCGACGCAGGTGAAGAATGTCTGGCTGCCCTATGGCGACTAGGGCGGTCGCACACCGGCACCCGCGTGCCGCCGGGACCGCGGGCGCATGATCGCGCTGCTCGGTGCCGCCGCCCTCGTCGCGATTGCCATCGCGGCGTCCGGCGCACGCCGGCACATCAAGCCGCGCGTGGTGGCGAGCGCCTTTCTGCTGCAGGCCGGAATTGGTGCCTTCGCGCTCTACTGGGAGCCGGGTAAGGCCCTGCTCGGAAAGCTCGCCACCGGGGTGCAGAAGATCGTCGGCTATGCCGACCAGGGCATCGTCTTCCTCTTCGGGCCGCTCGGTGGCGACAGCCTCGGCTATATCTTCGCCTTCCGCGTCCTGCCGGTGATCGTTTTCGTCTCCTCGGTGATCGCGGTGCTCTACCATCTGCGCGTCATGCAGTGGCTGGTGCTGGTCATCGGCGGCGGCCTCCGGCGGCTGATCGGCACACGCCAGATCGAGAGCCTGTCGGCGGCGGCGAATATCTTCGTCGGCATGATCGAGGCGCCGCTCGTCGTGCGCCCCTATCTGCGCGAGATCAGCCATTCGCAGCTCTTCTGTGTCATGGCGGTCGGCCTCGCCTCGGTCTCGGGCGCCATCCTCGTCGGCTATGCGAGCCTCGGCATCCGCCTCGACTATCTGCTGCCGGCTGCCTTCATGGCAGCACCGGGCGGCCTCCTCATGGCGAAGCTGCTGCTGCCCGAGGACCCGGACCTGCCGGACGAGGATGTGAAAGCGCTGAAGATCGAGTCCTTCGACCCCGACCATCGCCCGGCGAACATCATCGAGGCGGCGGCTGATGGCGCGATGGCGGGTCTCCGGATCGCCGTCGGCGTCGGCGCCATGCTGCTTGCCTTCGTTGCCATTCTTGCCTTGCTCAACGATCTCTTCGGATGGGTCGGGGGCTGGTTCGGCTACGCCGACCTGACGCTGGAAAAGGCGCTCGGCACCCTGCTCTCGCCCCTCATGTGGCTGCTCGGTGTCCCCTGGTCCGAGGCGGCGACCGCCGGCAACCTGGTCGGCCAGAAGACCATCCTCAACGAGTTCATCGCCTATGTCGAGCTGGCCCGGATCAAGGACACGCTGTCGCCGCACACGGAAGCCGTGGTTACCTTCGCGCTCTGCGGCTTCGCCAATTTCCAGGCACTGGCAATCATTTTCGGCGGGCTCGGCGCGATGGTGCCGGAGCGCAAGCACGAGATCGCGCGGCTCGGTCTGCGCGCCGTTCTTGCGGGCTTCCTGTCAAATCTCATGAGCGCGGCGCTGGCCAGCCTGATGCTCAGCCTCTAAAGAGGGCACGCACACGCGGGAGGAAACGACGGCCATGTATCATCCATCGACCAGCTATGGGAGCCTCGAGGCCCTGCCTGCCGTTGGTCTGGCGCTGTGCGAGGACGCGGAGACGGCGCTCGAGCGCATGGTCACGATCTACGAGCAGGGCATTGCCATGATCAAGGAGGACTTCGAGTCCTTCCTCGCCGGACAATTGCGCGGCCGCGCCCGCCGCGCCGTCTATCCCTATCTCGCCGCCGAGGTCGGGGCCGGTCCGATCGAGCGACCGGTCAGTCTCGCCTATGGCAAAGTCAATGCCCCCGGATTCTACGGCACCACGATCAGCGAGCCGCGGCTGTTCGCGGATTACCTGATCGAGCAGATGAACCTGCTGATCGCCAATCACAAGGCCCGCTTCTATGTCGGCCGCAGCCAGACGCCGATCCCGCTTACCTTCGCGCTCGAACGTGCGGCGGCCTCACTCAGCCTCGAACAGCGCGCGGATTTGAGGCAGCGTTTCGCACTGCCCGATCTCGTGACAACGAATGACGACATCGCGGACGGCCGCCATCCGGTCGGCCCGGGCGAGATTTCCCCACTGTCGCTTTTTCCCGCCGAGCGCGTCGATTATTCGCTGCATCGTCTGCGCCACTATACCGCGACGAGCCCGGAGCATTTCCAGCGGTTCGTGCTGTTCACCAATTACCAGCGCTATGTCGACGAATTCATCGAGTTCGGCCGCCAGGAGGTGGAGGCAGGCTCCTACGACATGCTCGTCGAGCCGGGCGACCGCATCCACCGCAAGGGCCAGGAGCCGAGCCGTGCACCGATCGCCAAGCCGCCGCAGATGCCCGCCTATCATCTCGTGCGCGAGGGGCGCACCGGGATCACGCTCGTCAATATCGGCGTCGGGCCGTCGAACGCGAAGACGGTGACCGATCACCTTGCGGTGCTGCGCAGCCACGTCTGGCTAATGGTCGGGCATTGCGGCGGACTGCGTGGCAGCCAGCGTCTTGGCGATTATGTGCTCGCGCACGCCTATCTGCGCGACGACCATGTGCTCGACCAGGCGCTGCCGACCGCGATCCCCTTGCCCACGATCGCCGAGGTGCAGCTCGCGCTGGCGAGCGCGGTGAGCGAGGTCACCGGGCTCCAGGGCAAGACCCTCAAGGATCGCCTGCGCACCGGAACGGTGGTGACCACCGACGACCGCAACTGGGAGCTCCGCATCCAGGAGCTCGGCGTGCGCTTCAACCAGAGCCGGGCCATCGCCATCGACATGGAATCCGCCACCATCGCCGCCAATGCCTATCGCTTCCGGGTCCCCTATGGCACCCTGCTCTGCGTCTCCGACCGGCCCTTGCATGGCGAAATCAAGCTCCCCGGCATGGCCGATGCCTTCTATGAGAAAAGCGTGAGCCAGCACCTTCAGATCGGCATCCGGGCGATGGAACTGCTGCGCCGGGAGGCGGCCTCGGGCACCCTGCATTCGCGCAAGCTCCGCTCCTTCAACGAGCCCGCCTTCCGCTGACGGCGGCACGACCACGGAGACGCCGGCATCGATGCGCCGGCCTGACCTGCGGCAACTCCCGCGTGAATCTGCGCCCACTTAATCCTTTTTTAGCTTAACCGGCGATCCTGCGGCAGGGTCCGCAGCTCCGCGACTCTCTTAATGAGGTGGCGTCGCCGTGCTTCGGCAAAGGGACGAGAGCAACAGCATCGGGGACTCTCTTGCCGCGTCCGGTACCAAGAGCGGCTACCGGGGTTCCGGGCGCTCATTCCTGCACCGGCACACGGTCGTCCTCGCGCTTCTTTTTTCGGCGGTCGTTCTTGCCGGGCTCGTCGAGTATGAGCACGGGGCGACGGAGCGCCGGATCCAGGAGTC